>NZ_JBVHUE010000025.1:7379-139671 GCF_055565515.1 Streptomyces sp. NPDC028419
GGTGTCGGCGCCGGTGTCGTCGTCGCCTCGGCGGCGGCCTACGGCAGCTACGTCGCCTCCGCGGCGCTGATCGCCACCTGAGCGGCCCGTACCGCGTCCGGCGGTACCCCCTCCACACCAGCACCACCCCTCGCACGACCCACTGAACGATCCACACGGAATCAGGAGCTTTCCCATGCAGGAGAACCTCGCGATCGACGCCTTCCCCGCCCTTGAGCTCGGCATGCAGGAGCTGGAGGCCATGGAGGCGCCGGGTTGGTGGACCGGTATCGGTGTCGGCGCCGGTGTCGTCGTCGCCTCGGCGGCGGCCTACGGCAGCTACGTCGCCTCCGCGGCGCTGATCGCCACCTGAGCGGCCCGTACCGCGATCGGCGGTACCCCCTCCACACCAGCACCACCCACTGAACCACCCACACGGACAACAGGAGCACACCACCATGCAGGACCTTCTCAAGCAGGACGCCGCCACCACCCTCGAGCTCGGCATGCAGGAGCTGGAGGCCATGGAGGCCCCGTCGTTCTGGTCCGGTTTCAAGCAGGGCCTGGTCATCAGCGGCATCGCCGTCGCGAGCGCCACGCTCGCCACCTGATCGCGCCGGTAGCCCCGGCTACCGACGGTTCGCAGGACCGGAGTTCCGGTCCCCCAGGGTGACTCGGTCCCGTGGCGGTGGCGCAAGCCACCGCCGCGGGCCCCCCGCCCCCGGATCACGCATCCGGATCACGCATCACACGCACAGAGCTGAAGGAAGAGGGAGCCACCATGTCGAAGGAGAATCCCCGCAAGGGGTCGAACGGCCAGCTGGGCACCACCGCCGCGCTGCTCGCGCTGGCCATGGCCGTCGTCAACGCGCAGCTGTCCGGGCCCGCGCTCATCGCCGCCATGACGGTCATCGGACTCGGGCTGATCGGCTGCGCCGCCAAGCTCGGCGCGAACGTCGCCGCGAGCAAGCGATGAGCGCCGCCGGTGTCGTCCGCGCCACGGGCCTGACGAAGGAGTTCGGCCGGTTCACGGCCGTGCGGGACGTGACCTTCGAGGTCCGCCCGGGACGGGTGACCGGACTGCTCGGGCGCAACGGCGCCGGCAAGTCCACCTCCCTGCGCATGCTGCTCGGCCTGGTCCGCCCCACCTCCGGCTCCGCCACCGTCTTCGGCCGGCCCTACACCGAACTCCCCGACGCCGCCCGGCGCATCGGCGTCTGCATGGACGGCATCGGCCCGACCCCCGGTGCCAGCGGCCGCCGCGACCTGCGGATCTGGGCCCGCACCCTCGGCGTCTCGAACGCCCGCGTCGACGAGGTGTTGGACCGCGTCGGCCTCACCGACAGCGCCGACCGCTCCGCCAAGGGCTACTCCACCGGCATGCGCCAGCGCCTGGCCCTGGCCACCGCCCTGCTGGCCGACCCCGAACTGCTCGTCCTGGACGAGCCGGCCAACGGGCTCGACCCGGACGGCATCCGCTGGCTGCGCGACACCCTGCGCGCCCTGGCCGCCGAGGGCCGCACCGTCCTGGTCTCCAGCCACCTCCTCGCCGAGGTCGAACAGACCGTGGACGACGTGATCGTCATCCAGCGCACCCTGCGCTTCGCGGGCACCCTCGCGGAGCTGACCTCCGACGGCGCCGAGCGCCTCGAAGACCGCTTCTTCACGCTGGTGGACGGGGACGCCGGGACCAGCGCGCGCACCGAAAGGCTCTCCCATGCGTAACGTCCTCGCCGGCGAGTGGATGAAGGCATGGACCGGCCGCAGCTGGCTGATCCTGCTCTCCGCCGGGATCTTCATGTCCCTCCTCACCTGCTTCGGGTACGCCTCGTCGGGCGACCAGAAGATCGCCCTCGGCCAGAGCACCGCCGCCGCCGTCACCGACGACATGGCCCAGGCGTGGATGATGACCTTCCTGATGGCCGCCGTGTTCGGGGGCATCCTCGTCACCCGCGAGTACACCTCCGGCGCCATCGCCCGCTCGGTGCTGCTCAGCGGCGGACGGCTGCGGCTGCTGTCCGCCAAGGCCCTCGTCGCCACCGCGGTCGGCCTCCTGAACGGCCTCCTCGCCGCGGGCCTCGCCCTGCTGTGCGCCTCCACGCTGCCGGGCCGCTTCGGCTACGACGGCGACTGGACCGGGCACACCACCCGGATCGTCCTCGGCGTGGTCACCGTGAACGTGATCGCCGCGCCCTGGGGCGTGCTCCTCGGCTGGATCATCCGCAACCAGCTCGCCACCGTCGTCACCGTCATCGGGCTGACCCTCCTCGTCGAACCGGGCCTCCAGCAGATCGTCCCGGAGGTGGCCGCGTACCTGCCCACCATCGCGATGAGCTCGGTCTACCTCGACGGCAAGCCCGAGCTGCTCTCCGTACCGCTCGCGCTCCTGGTCCTCGCCGGTTGGCTCGCCGCCGCCGCGGTGGCCGCCCGCCAGTCGCTGCTCTCCCGCGACGTCATCTAAGGCGTGATCCAGACATGTCCCCCAAGACGCTGATCCGGAAGGCACCGGCCGAGCGGGCCGCCGCCGCGGACCGTGACCCCGCGCTCCTGGAGCGCCCGCGCGTCGCCGCGAACGTGGAGATCCACGAGCCCGTCGAGACCGGCGCCCCCTGGGTCCTCCAGCGCGGCGAACACCAGCACTTCCGGCTCCAGCCCGACCTGGCGCGCCTGGTGCGGGCGATGGACGGCTCCCTCGACCACGCCGGCCTCGCCGAGGTCCTCGGCCCGCCGTGGACCGCGCACCACGTCGGCCTCGCCGTGGACCGGCTCGCCGAGAGCAAGGTCCTCGACGACGGCAAGCCGGTGGAGCGCCGCAGCAGCTGGTTCCGCTTCGTCCCGCCGATGACCCTCCAGTTCACGATCCTGCGCCCCGAGCGGTTGCTGGCCCGCCTCGCACCGGTCATCCGGCTGCTCGCCGGCCGCGCCTCGGCCACCCTCGCCACCCTGTTCGTGCTGGGCGGCGTACTCGCCCTGGCGCTGCTGACCCCCGAGGTCGACGCGGCCCTGGGCCGGCCGCTCCCCTTCTCCGCCTACTTCGGCGTGATGATCGGGGTGCTCGCCACCACCGCCGTCCACGAGGTCGGCCACGGCGCGGTCCTCACGTACTACGGCGGCCGGCCCAGCCGGATGGGCTTCATGCTCTTCTACATGTCGCCCGCCTTCTTCTGCGACGTCTCCGACGGCTGGCGGCTCTCCCGCAAGGAGCAGCGCGTCCGGGTCGCCCTGGCGGGCATCGCCACCCAGAGCGTGATCGCCGGCGCCGCCGCGCTCACCGCGCTGCTGCTCGGCCCCTCTGACCTGCGCGACGCCGTCCTCGTCTTCGCCGTCGCCACCTACACCAGCGGCGTCGTCAACCTGCTGCCCTTCGTGAAGCTCGACGGCTACATCGCGCTCATGAGCCACCTGGACGTCCCGCACCTGCGCGACCGGGCCATGACCGACGCCCGCCGCTTCCTCGCCAGGACCCTCTTCGGGGGCCGCGACTACGCCCGCGAACTCGGCGACCGGCCCTGGGCGGTGGCCTTCGGGCTGGCCTGCATGGCCTTCCCCCTGTACGTCGTCGCGGGCGCCCTGACCCTGTGGTCGGACCTGCTCCAGCGGCTCGGCGCCGTCGGCACCGGCGCCGTCCTGATGGCCGTCTGCTACCTCGTCTACCGCCTCGGCCTGGGCTTCACCCGCCTCGCCGCCGAGGGCCGCACCGCCGGGGCGCCGCTGTGGCGCACGGTCGCCGCGGGCCTGCTGCTCACCGGCGCGGCCGGCGCCGCGCTGGTCCTCGTCACCCTGCCGCACACCGTCTCCGCCGGGTACGTCGCCCAGGACCGGGGCCGCGTCGCCCTCGTCCTGCCGAGCAGCGCCGACCTCTCCGCGATCCGCCCGGACGCCACGGTCCGTCTCTACCGGGCCGGACTGATGACCCGCGAGCAGACCGGCACCGCGCGCGTCGCCGCGCTGACCCGCACCGAGACCACCGCGCCCCTGTCGGCCTTCCTGCCGGTGTCCGCGACCCCGCTGGAACTGCCCGTCACCACGCTCCCGCTGACGGTGGACCGGCTCCCCGCCGACCGCACCGGGGCCGCCCGCGTCGACCTCGGCAGCCTGCCGCTGGGCGAGTGGCTGTACGAGAAGTACGTCGCCCCGCTCTGGCGCCGGTAACTCCCGGCACCGGCCCAGCCCCGTCCCCCTTCCCGCCCCCGTCACGAACGGAGCGCACCATGGACCTTCGCTACATGACCTACTGCCAGCCCGGCAATCCGTTCTACGACGTACCGGCCACCGCCGCCGCGGACGCCAGCGCGTTCCCGGCGGTGACCGGCCCCCTCCCCGAGGGCTGGACCCGCACCGACAACACGCACTGGCTGCTGATGACCCCGCCCGCCACCGTGCTGCCCGGCCAGGGTTGGAAGATCCACGTGTCGGCCACCCTGGAGAACGCCGACCGGATCCTCGACCTGGTCTGGGACTTCTGCGTGGCGGAGCGGGTCACCTTCAAGTTCATCCGCAGCGCCGGCATCCTCAAGCAGCGCAACAGCAAGTACGGGGACCGCGGCAGCAGCGGCAAGTTCTTCACCATCTACCCCGTCGACGAGCCCCAGTTGGAGCGGATCCTCACCCGCCTCGGGGACCTCCTCGACGGCGAGCGGGGCCCCACCATCCTCAGCGACCTGCGCTGGCGCTCCGGCCCGCTGTACGTGCGCTACGGCGGCTTCGTCGCCCGCCTGGGCCGCTCCGAGACCGGCGAACTCGTGCACTGCGTCGAGGACCCCGAAGGCCGCCTGGTGCCCGACGTGCGCGGCCCCTCCTTCCGGCCCCCGGCCTGGGTGGAGCTGCCGGGCGTGCTCCACGACGCCCTCGCCGCCCGCAACGCCGCCACCCTCCAGGACTTCCCCTTCCGGGCCACCAAGGCCCTCCACTTCTCCAACGGCGGCGGCGTCTACCAGGCCACCGACACCCGTGACGGCAGCGCCGTCCTGCTCAAGGAGGCCCGCCCGCTGGCCGGGCTCGACGAGGACGGCCACGACGCCGTGGCCCGGCTGGAGCACGAGCACTGGGCCCTGGAGCAGCTCGCGGGCCTGGACTGCATCCCCCCGGTGATGGACTACCGCAAGGGCCACGAGCACTGGTTCCTGGCCCGGGCGTACGTGGACGGCAAGCCGCTCGCCCGGGAGCTCCTCAGCCGTAACCCGCTCGTCAACGACGACCGCTCGGCCGACGCGGGCGCCGCGTACGCCGCGTACACGGCCTGGGCGCTGAAGATCGTCGAGCAGGTCGAGCGGGGCGTCGAGGCCATGCACGCCAAGGGCGTCGTCTTCGGCGACCTCCACCCCAACAACATCCTGGTCCGGCCCGACGACACCATCGCCTTCATCGACCTGGAGACCGCGACCCCGGTCGACTCCGAGTCCGCGCAGGCCATCGGCGCCCCCGGCTTCCGCGCCCCCACCGGGTACAAGGGCACGGCCGTCGACCGGTACGCCCTCGGCTGCATCCGGCTCGGCGTCTTCCTGCCGCTCACCGTCATGGCCACCTGGTCCGCGGCCAAGGTGGACCAGCTGATCGGCGTGGTCACCGAGAACTTCCCGGTGCCCGCCGACTTCGCCGACCGGATCCGGGCGGACCTCGGCCCGGACCCGCACCCCGGCCAGCCGGCCGAGGCCGACCCGGAGCCCCTGTGGACGGCGCCGACCCCGGCGAGCTGGCCCGTACTGCGGGACACCCTCACCGGCGACCTGCTGGCCAGCGCCACCCCGCAGCGCGCGGACCGGCTCTTCCCCGGTGACGTCGAGCAGTTCTCCGTGCCCGGCGGCGGCGCCACCTTCGCCTACGGCGCGGCCGGGGTGCTGTGGACGCTCGCCGAGCTGGGCCGCACGCCCGCCGAGGAACACGTGGCCTGGCTGACCGACGCCGTCGACCGCGCCACCGACATGCGGCCCGGCTTCTACGACGGGCTGAGCGGCGTCGCGTACGCCCTGGACCGGCTCGGCCGGGCCGACGCGGCCGCCGCCGTCATGGAGCGCGTGCGCGCGACCCCGCTGGACGACCTCGACCACGGCCTCTTCGGCGGGCTCGCCGGGATCGGCCTGACCCAGCTGCACTTCGGGGACGCCGAGGGGGCCGCGCGGACCGCCGCGCTGATCGCCGACCAGGCGCCGGGCGGCGGTGCGGGCCGCCGCCGGCCCGGCCTGCTGCACGGCGCGGCGGGCGGGGCGCTCTTCCTGCTCCGCCTGTACGAGGCCACGGGCGACCCCAAGTACCGCCATGTAGCGGGGGAGTTGGTGCGGCACGACCTCGCCGAGGTGGGCTGGTCCGAGGACAGCGACCCCGCCGGATCCGAGGACGCCGCCTGGAAGGTGCCGTTCCTGGCCTTCGGCGGCGCCGGACTGGGCATGGTGCTCCACGAGGCGGCGCGCCACCTGCCCGACCCGGAGTTCCTCCGGGCGCGGGACGCGCTGCGCGAGCAGGCCGGCCCGTCCTTCATGCTGAACGCCGGCCTCTTCCACGGCCGCGCCGGGGCCCTGCTGGCGCTGCGCCACCCGCGCGACGCGTCCCCGGCCGCCGACCGGGCCGTACTGCGCCACCTGGACGCCCTCGGCTGGCACGCCGTGCGCTGCGACGGCCACCTGGCCTTCTTCGGCGACCACACCCTGCGGCTGTCCGCCGACGTGGCGACCGGAACGGCCGGTGTCCTCCTCGCGGTGGAGAGCGTGCTGGGCAATGCTGACCTCGGCCTGCCGTTCCTCGCCCCGGCCCCGCGTTGACCTGCAAGGAGACCGAGATGACCAGCACCACCTACCACCTCGTCGTCGCCCCCGACGGCCGCGGCCCCGAGGGCGCGGCGCCCGAGCTGGCGGCCGTGCGGCTGATCTCGTTACTCCCGCCGGACTGGGGCTACGCGCCCCGGTACCCCGACGGGACGGTGTCCCTGGTGCTGACCCCGCCGCCCGGGACCACCGACGAGGGCGCGCACGCCCTCTTCGGGCGCGCCCTCGCCGACCCGGGCCTGCGCGGCTGGAGCTGGGTCAACGGACCGGCCCGACGGATCCCGACCGAGGATGGCCGGATTCCATCGGTGGGCGCGCCGCATTAGGGTGGCGGCCAACACTGCCGGCAGGGGGAGCCCGTCCATGGACAACAGCAGCGGTACGACGCGACGGCGGATGCGCTCCGGCGCGGTCGCCCTCGGCGGCGTGGGACTGCTCGCCGCCTCCCTCGTCGCCTGCGGTTCCAGCGACGAGCCCGACAAGCGGTGCGTGTCGAAGACCTCGCTGGACAAGCTGGACGGCAAGGAGTGCCGAAGCGGCGGCCGCGGCACCTACTACTACGGCGGCACCACCAGCAGCAGCGGCAAGGTCACCGGCGGCAGCTTCGACAAGTCGGCGGTCAGCCGCGGCGGCATCGGCGGCGGCTCCAAGAGCGGCTCCAAGAGCAGCGGCGGCTGAGCGTGCGCCGCCACACCATCGAGCCCCGCCCCGACTGGCAGCGGACCGTCGAGGAGCAGGGGCTGGTCTACCCGCTCACCCGCTACCCCGACGACTCCCTGCGCCCCTACTGGGACGAGAGCGCGTACTACTCCTTCACGCTCCCCGAGGTCGAAGCCCTCGAAGACGTCGTCGAGGAGCTGCACGCCATGTGCCTGGCCGCGGCCGCGCACATCGTGGAGCACGACCGGTTCGCCGACCTCGGCATCACCGACCCGCGGCTGGCCGCGCTGATCGGCGAGTCCTGGCGGCGGCGCGCCGAACAGCCCTTCCTCTACGGCCGTTTCGACCTGCGCTACGACGGCGCGGGCGGCCCGGCCAAGATGCTGGAGTACAACGCGGACACCCCGACCTCCCTCGTGGAGGCGGCCGGTCCGCAGTGGTTCTGGATGGAGGAGCGCTTCCCCGGCGCCGACCAGTGGAACTCGCTGCACGAGCGGCTCGTCGAGGCCTGGCGCCGCCAGGCCCCGCTGCTGCCGCCCGGGCCCGTGCACTTCGCGCACTCCGAGGCGGACGAGCTCGGCGAGGACCTGATGACCGTCGCCTACCTCCGGGAGACCGCCGAGCAGGCCGGGCTCGCGACCGAGGCGCTGCCGGTCGAGCAGATCGGCTGGGACCGGCTCTCGGGCCGCTTCGTCGACGAGAAGCTCCGCTTCATCCGCAGCTGCTTCAAGCTCTACCCGTGGGAGTGGCTGGCCGAGGACGACTTCGGCCCGCAGGTGCTGGACACCATCGACCTCGGCGGAGCCAGCGGCTCCACCCTGTGGATCGAACCGCTCTGGAAGATGCTGCTGTCCAACAAGGCCCTGTTGGCGGTCCTGTGGGAGCTGTACCCGGACCACCCGAACCTGCTCCCCGCCTACCTCGACGGCCCGCGCGAGCTCGCGCACACCACGGGGTACGCCGTGAAGCCGCTGCTGGGCCGCGAGGGCGCCGGGGTCACCCTGCACCCCGCCGGCGCGCCCCCGTACGAACCCCAGGCCGCGCCGGACGGGGACGACGGGCCGGTGTGCTTCCAGGGCCTCGCCCCGCTGCCCGACTTCGACGGCAACCGGGTGGTGCTCGGCGCGTGGGTCGTCGAGGACGAGGCCGCGGGGCTCGGCATCCGCGAATCCGCGGGGCCGGTCACGGACGAGTACGCCCGCTTCCTGCCCCACGTGATCCTCTAGGTCTACGCGGACAGGACGGCGCGCAGCTGGTCGAGGCCCCAGTCCAGGTCCTCCTTGCTGATGACCAGCGGCGGTGCGATGCGGATGGTGGAGCCGTGGGTGTCCTTGACCAGGACCCCGCGCGCCATCAGCTTCTCGGAGATCTCCCGGCCCGTGCCGAGCGCCGGGTCGATGTCCACCCCGGCCCACAGCCCGCGCCCGCGCACGGCGGTCACCGCGCCGCCGCCCACCAGCAGCCCCAGCTCCCGGTGCAGGTGGTCGCCCAGCTCGGTGGCGCGCTGCTGGTACTCGCCGGTGCGCAGCATCGCGATCACCTCCAGGGCGACCGCGCAGGCCAGCGGGTTCCCGCCGAAGGTGGAGCCGTGCTCGCCCGGGCGGAAGACCCCGAGCACGTCCCGGTCGCCGACCACCGCCGACACCGGCACCACCCCGCCGCCGAGCGCCTTGCCCAGGATGTAGAGGTCCGGCACGACGCCCTCGTGCTCCAGGGCGAAGGTCTTCCCGGTCCGCCCGAGCCCCGACTGGATCTCGTCGGCCATGAACAGCACGTTCCGCTCGCGCGTGAGCTCCCGTACGGCCGCGAAGTAGCCCGGCGGCGGCACCAGCACCCCCGCCTCGCCCTGGATCGGCTCCAGCAGCACGGCGACGGTGGTGTCGGTGAGGGCCGCCGCGAGGGCGTCGAGGTCGCCGTAGGGGACGATGTCGAACCCCGGCGTGTAGGGCCCGTAGTGGTCACGGGCCTCGGGGTCGGTGGAGAAGGACACGATGGTCGTCGTACGGCCGTGGAAGTTGTTCGACGCGACGACGATCCTGGCCTGGCCGTCGGGGACGCCCTTGACCTCGTAGCCCCACTTGCGGGCGGTCTTCACGGCGGTCTCCACCGCCTCCGCGCCCGTGTTCATCGGCAGCACCAGCTCCTTGCCGCACAGCGCGGCCAGTTCGCCGCAGAAGTCGGCGAAGCGGTCGTGGAAGAAGGCGCGCGAGGTGAGCGTGACCCGCTCCAGCTGCGCCTTCGCCGCGTCGATCAGCCTCCGGTTGCCGTGGCCGAAGTTGAGGGCCGAGTAGCCCGCGAGCATGTCGAGGTAGCGCTTGCCCTCCACGTCGGTCATCCACGCGCCCTCCGCCGAGGCGACGACGACGGGGAGCGGATGGTAGTTGTGCGCGCTGTGCGCGTCGGCGGCGCTGATCGCGGCCACAGTGGCGGCATTGCTCTGGGCGTCGGTCTGAGTCGACACGGGGTCTCCGTTTCGTCCGTGCGGGGCAGTGACGAGGGTGGCGTCATTGTCTATCTCGCTCGCGATGCGGACGGGGAAACCTCGAACGTGGCGCGGCGGCTAAGCTGGGCGGCACGCACGGCGACTGGCGTACGGAGAACCAACTCCGGGGGAGTCGTGCGCGCACGACCGCATCAAGGGCCGCTCGCCTGGGCCTCGCGGGGACGAGATCTGACATCGACCCCGGAGGAGCCGCCATGTCCGCGAGCCGCCACCCCGCCCTTTTCGCGACCGACCCCGAACTCGCGTCGTTCGTCGCGGCGGAAGAACAGCTGCAGGCCGACACCCTGCGCCTGATCCCCAGTGAGAACTACGTGTCCGCCGCCGTCCTCGAAGCGTCCGGCACCGTGCTGCAGAACAAGTACAGCGAGGGCTACCCGGGCCGCCGGTACTACGAGGGCCAGCAGAACATCGACCGCGTCGAGGCCCTCGCGATAGAGCGGGCCAAGGGGCTCTTCGGCGTGGACCACGCCAACGTCCAGCCCTACTCCGGCTCCCCGGCCAACCTGGCCGTCTACCTGGCCTTCGCCGAGCCGGGAGACACCGTGATGGGGATGGCCCTGCCGATGGGCGGGCACCTGACGCACGGCTGGGGCGTCTCCGCGACCGGGTCGTGGTTCCGGGGCGTGCGCTACGGCGTCCGCGCCGACACGGGGCTGATCGACTTCGACGAGGTCCGGGACCTGGCCCTCAAGGAGCGGCCGAAGATCATCTTCTGCGGTGGCACCGCGCTGCCGCGGACCATCGACTTCGCGGCCTTCGCCGAGATCGCGAAGGAGGCCGGGTCGGTGCTGGTCGCCGACGTCGCGCACATCGCGGGCCTGATCGCGGGCGGCGCGCACCCCAGCCCCGTCGAGCACGTCGACGTCGTCTCCACCACCACGCACAAGACCCTGCGGGGGCCGCGCGGGGCGATGCTGATGTGCCGCGAGGAGCACGCGAAGGCCATCGACAAGGCGGTCTTCCCCGGGCTCCAGGGCGGGCCGCACAACCAGACGACCGCGGGCATCGCGGTGGCCCTGCACGAGGCCGCGCAGCCGGCCTTCGTGTCGTACGCGCACGGGGTGGTCGCCAATGCGAAGGCGCTGGCGGCGGCGCTGCTGGAGCGGGGCTTCGACCTGGTGTCGGGCGGCACCGACAACCACCTGATCCTGATGGACCTGACCTCGCGGGGGGTGTCGGGGAAGGTGGCGGCGAAGGCGCTGGACCGGGCGGGGATCGTCGTGAACTACAACACGGTGCCGTTCGACCCGCGCAAGCCGTTCGATCCCTCGGGGGTGCGGATCGGGACGCCGTCGCTGACCTCGCGGGGGCTGCGGCCGGAGCACATGCCGCTCGTCGCCGACTGGATCGCCCGGGGCGTCGCGGCGGCCGCCGCCGCCGACGAGCCGGCCCTGGCCACCCTCCGCACCGAAGTGACCTCCCTCATGACCACCTTCCCGGCCCCGGGCCTGCCGGTCGCCTAGGAGCCCTGCCCCCACCAGCCCCGCCGGCGTTTGAGGCGCCCCCGGAGGGCCGGCCGGCTACGGCGCTCCGGCCCACGCCGTCCGCGGCTCGTCGCGCCCTCCGGGGGCGCCTCAAACGCCGGCGGGGCTGGTTTGGTGGCCCTGCACAGGGGCTGGCCCCAGCCCCATCCAGCCTCGCCGGCGTTTGAGGCGCCCCCGGAGGGGCGGTCGGCTATGGCGCTTCGGCGCACGCCGTCCGCGGCTCGTCGTGCCCTCCGGGGGCGCCTCAAACGCCGGCGGGGCTGGATAGGTGGCCCTGTGCAGGGGTTGGCCTCGGGCCGTTCAGCCTCGCCGGCGTTTGAGGGGCCCCCGGAGGGGTGGGGGTGGGGGTGGAAAGCGGTCGCTTGATTCGTGCAAGATCAAGCCGACCGGGTACGGGCGAGTACGCGGGGTCACGCCCGCCCCCACACCGCCCCCCACCCCGCCGCGGCGTCACAGCCAACCGATTCCGGCCAGCGGGGGCCGAAGACCGCCCCCGCACCTGAGAGAATGGGCCCATGGCCTCTGATCGTCCCCGCGCGCTCTCCGGTATCCAGCCCACCTCCGGTTCGTTCCACCTCGGGAACTACCTCGGAGCGATTCGGCAGTACGTCGCCCTGCAGGAATCCCACGACGCCTTCTACATGGTCGTCGACCTGCACGCGATCACCATGCCGCAGGATCCGAAGGAACTCCGCGCCAATACGCGGCTCTCCGCCGCCCAGCTGCTCGCCGCCGGTCTCGACCCCGAGCGCTGCACCCTCTTCGTCCAGAGCCACGTGCCCGAGCACGCGCAGCTCGGCTGGGTCATGAACTGCATCACCGGCTTCGGCGAGGCCAGCCGGATGACCCAGTTCAAGGACAAGTCCGCCAAGTCGGGCGCGAACAACGCCACCGTCGGCCTGTTCACGTACCCGATCCTGCAGGTCGCCGACATCCTCCTGTACCAGGCGAACTCCGTCCCGGTCGGCGAGGACCAGCGCCAGCACATCGAGCTGACCCGCGACCTCGCCGAGCGCTTCAACCAGCGCTTCGGCCAGACCTTCACCGTCCCGGCCGCCCACATCGTCAAGGAGGTCGCGAAGATCTACGACCTCCAGGACCCGGCGATCAAGATGTCGAAGTCCGCGTCCACCCCCAAGGGCCTGATCAACCTCCTCGACGAGCCCAAGGCCACCGAGAAGAAGATCAAGAGCGCGGTCACCGACACCGAGGCCGAGATCCGCTTCGACGCCGAGAAGAAGCCCGGCGTCAGCAACCTGCTCACGATCTACTCCACCCTCACGGGTACGGCGATCCCCGTCCTGGAGGAGAAGTACGAGGGCAAGGGCTACGGCGCGCTGAAGACCGACCTGGCCGAGGTCATGGTGGACTTCGTCACTCCGTTCAAGCGGCGCACGCAGGAGTACCTGGACGACCCGGCGACCCTGGACGACGTCCTCGCCAAGGGTGCGGAAAAGGCCCGCGCGGTCGCTTCCGAGACGCTGGCGAGCGCGTACGACCGGCTCGGTTTCCTGCCCGCGAAGCACTGACGGCGGGGGCGCCGACCGCCGGGACCTGCGACTCTGGCCGTTTGGATGCGCTGCCCTCACACTGGGGGCGGAACATCCCGCACAGGCGACGCACAGACGCATGACGACGACCGCATGCGGATCACGGATCAGATCACCGAGGAGACATACGTGGGGACCGTAACGCTCGGCGTTTCGATCGCGGTCCCGGAGCCGTACGGCAGCCAGCTCCAGCAGCGGCGCGCCGGCTTCGGGGACGTTGCCGCGCACGGCATCCCCACGCACGTCACCCTCGTACCGCCGACCGAGGTGGACGCCGACCGGCTGCCCGCGATCCGGGCCCACCTGACCGAGGTCGCGGCGGCCTTCCGCCCCTTCGCGATGCGGCTCTCCGGCACCGGTACCTTCCGGCCGCTCTCGCCCGTCGTCTTCGTCAAGGTCGTCGAGGGCGCCACGGGCTGCACCCGGCTCCAGGGCCAGGTCCGCGACCCCGCGGGCCCGGTCGACCGGGAGCTGGCCTTCCCGTATCACCCGCACGTCACGGTCGCCCACGGGATCTCCGAGGAGGCGATGGACCTGGCCTTCGAGTCCCTCGCCGACTACGACGCGGAGTGGACCTGCACGGGCTTCGCGCTCTACGAGCAGGGCTCCGACGGGGTCTGGCGCAAGCTGCGCGAGTACCCGTTCGGGACCGGTCCGACGGGCGTTCCGGCGCAGGCCGGGTCACCGGTCGACGAGCCGACCGCGCACCGCGCCCGACCCCGCTCCTGACTCCGGCTCCGGCCGACCGGACGTAGCGGCCGCAGGGCCACCATCGTGCGGAACCGGAGCGTGCGCAGGAGCAGGGCGTGGAACGGGCGGTCCACAGCCGCCGTGCGGAAAGTCACAATCGACGACCGTAGCGCCCGAAAGCCATAATCCCGGCTATTTCGGGCGGCTGAATTACGGTGACCCCATGGACTGGCTGACGAAACTCCCTGTGATCGGGCCCCTGGTGAGTCGTCTCATGCGGACCCACGCGTGGCGTTCGTACGAGCGCCTGGACCGGGTGCGCTGGAGTCGGCTCGCCGCCGCCATCACCTTCATCAGCTTCCTCGCGCTCTTCCCGCTGATCACGGTGGCCGCCGCCGTCGGAGCGACGCTGCTCAGCGCCGACCAGCTCGACCGGCTGGAGGCCAACCTGACCAAGCAGGTTCCCGGGATCTCCGACCAGCTCGACATCGACGGCCTGGTCAGCAACGCCGGCACGGTCACCCTCGTCGCCGCCGGACTCCTGCTCTTCACCGGCATCGGGTGGGTGGGCTCCATGCGCGGCTGCCTGCGCGCGGTCTGGGAGAAGGACGACGAGGACGACGGGAACCCCTTCGTCCGCAAGGGCAAGGACGGCCTCGTCCTGGTCGGCCTCGGCGGCGCCGCCCTCTGCTCGGCCGTCGCCTCGATCCTCGGCTCCAGCGCGGTCGGCCGCTTCGGGCAGTGGCTGGGCATCCCCGACCACGGCGGCGGCGGCGCGGTCCTGCGCGCGGGCGCCTTCGCGGTCGGGGTGCTGGCCGCCTTCCTGCTCCTGCTGTACGTCCTGACCCTGCTGCCGGGGGTCCAGCCGCCGCGCCGGCGGCTGCTCCAGGCGGCCCTGATCGGCGCGGCGGGATTCGAACTGCTGAAACTGCTGCTCAGCGGCTACATGCGGGAGGTCGCGGCCAAGAGCATGTACGGGGCCTTCGGCGTCCCCATCGCCCTGCTGCTCTGGATCAACTTCACCGCGAAGCTGCTGCTCTTCTGCGCCGCCTGGACGGCGACCCGCGACGACGCCGACGGCGACGGCGCGGAGGACCCCGAGGACGGGGCCGAGGTCGACGCCGACGCCGACGCCGACGGAGCGAAGGACGTCAGCTCGGGTCCCCGCCGCGCGCCTGGCGGCCCCGCGGCCAGCGCCGGTTGACCAGGAACGCCCCGCCGGCCAGCACCGCCACCACGGCGCCCGCGATGCCGAGCGCCGTGCCGAGCCCGCCGCCGCCCTCCTCGCTCGCCGCGGTCGCCGGGTTGTTCTCGTGCGACTGGGCGGGGGAGCCGTGCGAGGAGGTGTCCGCGCTCTTCGGCGGCACCAGCTCGCCGACCGGCTTCACCTTCCCGGCCGCCGCGAAACCCCAGTCGAAGAGCGCCGCGGTCTCCTCGTAGACCGAGTTGACGCCGCCCGCGCTCGGATTCATCACGGTCACCACGAGCTTCTTGTCACCGCGCTGCGCGACCCCGGTGAAGGTGGACCCGGCCATGGTGGTGTTGCCGTTCTTCACCCCCGCGATGCCCTTGTACGGGCTGATGCCCCCCGCGCCCGTCATCAGCCGGTTGGTGTTCTGGATCTCGAAGGAGTCGCGCGGCTGGCCGGGCCGCTGCTCGCCCGGGAACTTCGCGCTGGCGGTGGCCGCGTACTCCCGGAAGTCCTTCTTCTGCAGCCCGGAGCGGGCGATGAGGGTCAGGTCGTAGGCGCTGGACACCTGGTCCGGGGCGTCGTAGCCGTCGGGCGAGATCACGTGCGTGTCGAGCGCCTGCAGCTCCTCGGCGTGCGCCTGCATGTCCTTGACGGTCTTCTCCACGCCGCCGTTCATCGCCGACAGCACGTGCACGGCGTCGTTGCCGGAGCGCAGGAACACCCCGAGCCACAGGTCGTGCACGGTGTATTCCTGGTCCTCCTTGACCCCGACCAGGCTGCTGCCCGTGCCCATCCCGGACAGCTCCTGCTGACTGACCTTGTGCACCTGGTCCTTGGGGAGCGTGGGCAGCACGGTGTCCGCGAAGAGCATCTTCAGCGTGGAGGCCGGGGGCAGCCGCCAGTGCGCGTTCTGCGCCGCCAGCACCTCGCCGGTCTCCGCGTCCGCCACGATCCAGGAACGCCCCGTCAGGTTCGTCGGCAGCGCGGGCGCGCCCGGCATCAGATTGACCTGCGGTCCCGGCTGGCCCAGCAGGCTGCCGCCGATCCCCGACATCTTGGGGGGCGGGGCGGGTGCCTTCACGGGGGGCTTGCCGCCCTTGTCGTCCGAGGACGGCGTGGGGGTGGGCGTGGGCGGGGGAGTGACGGCGTACGCGGGGGCCGCGACCAGGGCGGGCAGCAGCAGCGCGGTGGAGAGGACCGTCAGCGCGGTCTTTTTGGCAGACACGCACGAGAACGTACATCCCCTCGCCGCGTCAGCCGGTCCGGTCCGGCCAACCCGCCGCAACCACCGCCGGGACAGCCCACCCCGACGCGTCCGTCCTGGGGACGGAACCGATACTGGCCCCATGAGACTCAGCCGCGCCGCATCCTGGTTCCTGCTCGCCTTCGGGGTGTGGAGCTGGTTCATCTGGACGACCTTCGTATCGAACCTGTGGAAGGACGGCAGTGGGCTCGCCTTCGACGACGCCGGTGACCCCACCGCGTACTTCTGGGTGCACCTGACGCTCGCCGTCGTGTCCTTTCTCCTGGGGACGGGTGTGGGGATCATCGGGTTGCGTGGGGTGCGGGCGCTGCGGCGTGGATCACGTGGTGTGAAGTGACCGTCCTGGTCTTCGCGCTGGTGGCGCTGGCGGTGCTGGCGCTGTTGGTGCTGGTGCACCGGTGGGTGTGGGTCCGGCTGGTGCGGGACACGACGGCTCCCGGTGGGTGGGCGCGGCGGGTGCTGACGGGGGGTGTGGTCGGGCTGCCGGTGTTGTCGGTGGCGGCGCTGGTCTCTGGGCGGGCGGGGGCGCCGTTCTGGGTCCAGCGGGGGGTGGCGTGGCCGGGGTTCATGTGGCTGGCGCTGCTGCTGTACCTGGTGCTGGCCCTGGTCGTGGCGGAGCCGCTGCGGCTACTCCTCCTCCGCCGCCGCCCCGCCTCCGGCGAGGCATCCGGGCCCCCCGGCGCCCCAATCGCCGCCGAGGCCGAAGGCGGCACCCCCGCCGGTTCCCTCCGTGCCCCCGGCGGCGCCTCAATCGCCGGCGGGGCTGAGGGTGGCACCCCCGCGGGGGTCCCCTGTGCCTCCGGCGGCGCCTCAAACGCCGGCGGGGCTGAGGGGGGCGGCTGGGCTGAGGGTGGCGGTGTGGCTGGGGATGGTGGTTCCGGGTGCGGGGATTCAGCCTCGCCGGCGTTTGAGGCGCCGCCGGAGGCACAGGAGGCCCCGGCGGCGCCGCAGGGCTCCCCGCACGCCGGGCCCGGGCCCGGGCCCGGGAGTACCCGGCGGGTGTTCGTCGCGCGGGTTATGGCCGGGGCGGTGGTGGCGGCCGCTACGGGCACCGTCGGCTACGGCACGTACGGCGTGCTGCGCGGCCCCAAGGTCAAGCGGGTGACCGTCCCCCTCGCCAAACTCCCCCGCTCCGCCCACGGCTTCCGCATCGCCGTCGTGAGCGACGTACACCTCGGCCCGATCCTCGGCCGCGCCCACACCACCCGCATCGTCGAGGCCGTCAACGCCACCCAGCCCGACCTGATCGCGATCGTCGGCGACCTCGTGGACGGCTCGGTCCACGACCTCGGGTCGGCCGCCGAGCCGCTGGCCCGGCTGCGCGCCCGGCACGGCAGCTTCTTCGTGACCGGCAACCACGAGTACTTCTCCGGCGCCCAGCAGTGGGTGGACCACGTCCGCGAGCTAGGGCTGCAGCCGCTGGAGAACGCCCGCCAGGAGCTGCCGTACTTCGACCTCGCGGGCGTCAACGACGTCGCCGGCGAGAGCGAGGGCCACGGCCCGGACTTCGACCGCGCCCTCGGCGGCCGCGACCGCGACCACCGCACGGCCGTGCTCCTCGCCCACCAGCCGATCGTGATCCACGACGCGGTCCGCCACGGGGTGGACCTGCAACTCTCGGGGCACACCCACGGCGGTCAGCTGTGGCCGGGAAACTACCTCGCGGAACTCGCCAACCCGACCGTCGCGGGTCTGGAACGATACGGGGACACGCAGCTTTACGTGTCCCGGGGAGCCGGTGCGTGGGGACCCCCCGTAAGGGTGGGGGCACCCTCTGACATCACCGTCGTTCAACTCGCCTCATACCAGACATAATTCCTCGGACCCGGCATCGAAACGCCCTTCCACCTCCGAATTTTCCGTGATTGGGTGACCGGTAATCGGATAAATATGCGCCAGCAGCGGACATGCGGCTCGGCGCGGGGTGGGCTATGAGGAGTACTGGGATGCTGCGGTCTGTCCGCTCTAAGATCATCGCGGCCGGGCTGGTCCTGGGCACAGTGGGGGCCGGGGCCTGGGTGCTGCTGCCCGATGACGCCGCCGGGCATGGCGCGATCACGGTGGGTACGACCGACTCGGTCTCCTCGCTGGACCCGGCCGGGGCGTACGACGCCGGTTCCTGGGCCCTGTACAGCAACGTCTACCAGTCGCTGCTGACCATCAAGCCCGGATCGGACGTACCGGTCCCGGACGCGGCCACGTCGTGCAAGTTCATCGGGGCGAAGCTCACCACGTACCAGTGCGAGCTGCGCACCGACGTGAAGTTCTCCAACGGGCGCGCGATCACGGCCGAGGACGTCAAGTTCTCCATCGACCGGATCAAGGCGATCAACTCCAAGCAGGGCCCGGCGCCCCTGTTCAACACGCTGGAGTCGGTCAAGGCCGAGGGGCGGACGATCACCTTCAACCTCTCCGCCCGTGACGCCACCTTCCCCTTCAAGATCGCGACGGGTGCCGCCGCGATCGTCGACAAGGACAAGTACCCGGCGAAGGGGCTGCGCGAGGACGACAAGGTCGACGGCTCCGGGCCGTACGTCCTGGGCGCCTACAAGGACGGCGCGAGCGCCGAGCTGAAGCCGAACCCGGCCTACAAGGGCGCGGTCAAGACGGCCAAGTCGGCGGTCACGGTCAAGTACTTCAAGGACTCCGACTCGCTGAACGCGGCCTGGAAGGACAAGGGGATCCAGGTCGCCCACCGCGACATGCCCCCGGAGGTCCTGGCGGGTCTGAACCCGAGCCTGAAGGACACCCGCTACCAGGAGTCCGGCGGCACCGAGACCCGCAGCATGGTCTTCAACGTCCGCCCGGGCTCGGCGACGGCGAAGCAGCCGGTCCGCCAGGCGATCGCCGCCCTGCTCGACCGGTCGAAGATCGCGGGTGACACGTACAAGGGGACGGTCACCCCGCTGTACTCCACCGTCCCGGCCGGCATCGCGGGTCACAGCACGCCCTTCTTCGACACCTACCCGGCGCCGAGCGCCGCGACCGCGAAGAAGCTCCTCAAGGACGCCGACATCGCGACCCCGGTCAGCTTCAAGCTCGGGATCAACGTGCGCGGTGTGAACGTCGCCGAGGCGGCCGAGATCAAGAAGCAGTTGGAGTCCTCGGGCCTCTTCCAGGTGCAGGTCGAGGCAGTGCCGGTGTGGGAGGACTTCCAGCGGGACTACGCGGCGGGCAAGTTCGACGCCTACACGATCGGTTGGATCCCCGACTTCCCGGACGCGGACAACTTCACCGCCCCGCTCGTCGGCGCCGACTCCAGCATGAACAACGGCTTCGCCGACAAGACGGTGGGCGACCTGATCACCCGTACCCAGTCCTTCTCGAACCGCGGCGAGGCGGCGAACGACTTCCGCGAGCTCCAGCGGGTCGTCTCCCAGCAGATCCCGATGCTGCCGATCTGGCAGAAGAAGGACTACGTCCTCTCCCGCGAGGCCGTCACCGGGGCGCAGTACCTCTCCGACGGCACGGGCGTGTGGCGCCTGTGGGAGCTGAACTGGCTGTGATGTCGAGCGGCCTGCGGAGGCGTCGGACGACTCAGTCGTCCGACGCCTCCGGCGTTTGTGCCTTGCCCGTCTTCGAGAAGCGGGACGCCTTCTTCGTGGAGGCGGCGGCCTGGGCCATGCCGGGCAGGAAGTCCGCGAAGAGCTCGTGCAGTTCGCGCACCAGCGGCCGCAGCACCCGGAAGCGGGCCAGGACGATCCCGCGCGTGGTCAGCTGCGCGCCGCGCTCCGCCAGCCGTCGGGTCTTCTCGCTGTTCTCCGAGCGGTCGAAGACCCAGTAGAGGACCAGCCCCATCTGCGAGAGCCACATCAGCTCCGGCAGTACGTCGGCCAGTTCCTCGGGCACCTTGGTCTTCGCCCCGGCCAGGACTTCCTTGTGCATCTCGATCGCCTGGCGCCGCGCGGGCTCGGACTCGGCCGAGAACGGGCTGAGCGGACTCTCGGGGTCCGCCGCGTTCTTGAAGAACTGCGCGGCGAACTCGTGGAAGGGCTCCGCGATGTCCAGCCAGCACAGGAAGACTCCGGCGAGCCGCTTCTGCAGGTCGCTCTCGTTCTCCAGGATCGGCCGGACGGCAGCCTGGTGGGAGCTGCCGATCCGGTCGTAGAACCCCTGGACCAGGTGTTCCTTGGACTCGAAGTAGTAGTAGGCGTTGCCCACCGAGACTCCGGCCTCCTTGGCGATGCCCCGCATGGTCGTCTTGTCGTAACCGCGTTCCTGGAACAGCTTCAGGGCGGTTTCGAGGATCAACGTGCGGGTGTGTTCGCTCTTGGGAGCCTTCTGATCAGTCACGGTGTCCGACCCTATCGGGGTGTGGCGCATTGGTCGTCACAGACCACCTCGGTGGCAGGATCCTGCGCGGAGCGGACGGCTCCGCGCCAGGCGGCCGCCGCGAGCATCGTGGCCCGGGCGAAGGGCCGGCCGGTGGCCGTGGCCAGCCAGTTGGCCTTCGGGCGGTGTTCGACGAGGGCCCACAGGGTCACGATGAAGGCGTCCGTGCCGGTCCACACCTGGCCGCGGTCCCCGATCACCGTGATCTCGCGCAGCGTCGCCGCGTGGTCGAGCCGGGGGAAGCGGTAGCGGGCCCCCTGCGACCCGGCGGGGATCAGTGCCAGGGGGACCAGGCAACGCTGGCTCAGCAGCCAGTTCCTGATGTGCACGCAGAGCGGGCACTGGGCGTCGTAGAGGACGACGAGCTTCTGTACGGGCGCACTCGGCACCCCGGCGGTGAGCATCGGTCAGGCTCCGGCCGGGGCGGTCCAGCCCTGCGGCGCGACCGGCGGGGTCTGCTGGCGCTCCATGATGCCCCGGCGGCGGATCTTGTTCAGCACCCACACGTTGCCGAGGTGCATGATGCCGAGGACGAGCAGGACGACGCCGAGCTTGACCGAGAGGGCCTCGAAGATCCCGCGGGCCTCGGTGATGGCGTAGTCGGCCTGGAGGTAGAGGGCCACGAAGCCGAGGTTCACGAGGTAGAACCCCACGACCAGCAGGTGGTTGACCGCGTCGGCGAGCTTTTCGTTGCCCTGGAGGACGTCGGCGATGAAGATGCGGCCGTTGCGGGTGAGGGTACGGGCCACCCAGACGGTGAGGCCGACGCTGACCAGCAGGTAGATGACATAGGTGAGGACGGTGAGATCCATTGCCCCGGCTCCTTGAACGTGTTCAACTGCTTGACGTGCATGACTGTAGACCTGTTTTTGAACACGTTCAAGCGAATGGCGCGAGGAAACTTCGACCGGCTCCGGGTCGACCGATGCCCTACGGGGTCCGGGGCGCCTGACGTACGATCCGCCCATGGGGGAGCTGTTGGCGACGGGTGCGACTCTGGCTCAGGGGCGTTACCGCATACAGGGGTTGATCGGCGGCGGCGGGATGGCCCAGGTGTACCGGGCCCGCGACGAGCGGCTCGCGCGCACCGTGGCACTGAAGGCGATGCGCGGGGACCTGCCGCACGACCCGGGCTGGGCGGCCCGCTTCCGGCGCGAGGCGCAGGCGATGGCCGCGCTCAGTCACCCCAACGTCGTGGCCGTCCACGACACCGGGGAGGAGGTCGGGCCCGGCGGGGGCGAACCGGTCCCCTTCATCGTCATGGAGCTGGTCGCCGGCCGCAGCCTCGGCGATCACCTGCGCGAGCGCGGCCCGCTGCCGGCGGCCGAGGCCCTGGACCTCGCCGCCCAGGTGCTCGCGGCCCTGGCCGCCGCCCACGCGCAGGCGCTGGTGCACCGGGACATCAAGCCGGCCAACGTCCTGCTGACCGGCGACGGCACGGCCAAGGTCGCCGACTTCGGCATCGCCTCGACGGCGGAGAGCGCGGACGCGGGCCTGACCCGGACCGGCACCGCCATCGGCACCCCGTCCTACATGTCCCCGGAGCAGGTGGAGGGCAGGCGGGGCGTGGACGGGCGCTCCGACCTCTACTCGCTGGGCGTCGTCCTCTTCCAGATGCTGTCCGGCCGGCTCCCGTTCGAGGCGGAGTCGGGATACGCCGTCGGCTACCTCCACGTCCACACCCCGCCGCCGACCCTGGCCGAGGTCGGCATCGAGGTGCCGGCGCCCGTCCAGGGGCTCTTGGACGCGGCGCTGGCGAAGCGGCCGCAGGACCGCTTCCCGGACGCGGCGACCATGCGGGCCGCGGTGCTGGCGGCGGTCCGCGCCCAGCCGCCGACGCAGGTCTTACGGACCTCCGTCCTCGGGGTGCGGGCGCCGGCGCCCGCGCGGGACGCCGCGCCCCGCGCGCTGCCCGAGCTGCCCGCCACGGCCCTGTTCGCGGACCGGCGGCTCCCGTACCCGCCCACGAGCCCGCTGGACCGTCTACGGGGCGCCCTGAGCGCCCTGCGCCGCATGCCGAAGCCGTCGCGCGGTGCGGTCAAGTTCCTTTGCTTCGCCGCCTCTTACCTGATCGCCTGGCGGTGCGTGACGATCGTGCGGGCAGGCGCCTGGCCGCCGCTGGTCATGGTGGCGCTCGGGATCGGCTGCCTCTGGTACGGCGGCGCGAAACGGGGTCACCGCATCCGGGGCCCGGTCTCCTTCTTCCACGAGGTGTTCACCGCGATCGGCTGGCTCTTCTACGGAGGCGGCGCGGTGGTCACGGCGGCGACGCTGCTGATGAGGAAGTAGCGGGCCCTCAGATGCTGAGCGAGCGGGCGTAGTTGAGCTGGTTCATCACCCAGGGGAAGGTGTTCAGGTCGGCGGCCGGGATCATCGTGGCGTGGTGGCGACCACCGCTGGTCACCGTCACCTGGATGTAGCCGCTGGTGACCTTCTCCTTCATCAGGAGGAAGAGCAGCCCGAGCAGGCAGAAGACGGCGAAGACGACCGCGAGCACGATGGACGAGGTGGGGATCTTCTCCTCGGTGCGCGAGAAGTCCGTGGCGTTCCACATCGCGCCCTTGAGCGGCATGGTCCCGCTCGGGGTGATGATCTGGTCCCCGGCGACGGTGATGTCCCCGAGGGCGAAGGACGCCATGCCGGGCGCCGCGTACGGGACGCCCTGACCGCCGAGCGTGGGCTGCTGGTAGGGCGGGGCGTCGGGATAGGGCTGGGGGTATCCGTAGCCCGGGTTGCCGGGCTCCCACTTGGGCGCGCCCGATCCGCCCTGCCCGGGATCGCCTGCGTACGGGTTCGGCTGCTGCTCACTCATACGGCCGATCTTTCCACAGCTTCCCCCGACGGCCCCACGGGAATGCGCGCCGCCCCTCAGGCCCCGGTGAGCTCCCCGGTGATCGTCATGCCCTTGGCGGGTCCGTCGGGGATCGTGACGGGGGTGCCGTAGCCGACGCGGGTCTTGGACCCGTACGTACCCTTGGCCGGGTCGGGGGAACTGAAGACGGTCACCGTGCCGTCGTCGTCGAAGTCGTCGATGACGAGGTAGACGGGGACGCCGGCCTGGGCGTACCAACGCTGCTTGCGGATGTGGTCCCGCCGGTGGGCGTCCTTGCCGGGCGAGACGACTTCCGCGACGAGCGGTACTCGGGTGGCGTCCACGCCCAGTCCCTCTTCGTCGGGGATCTCGTCCAGGTCACCGGGCCCCAGAAACAGGTCGGGGATGCAGACCTTCCTGCCGTGGATGACGTTGGCGTCCTGGTAGACGTCTACGTCGCTGTCGGAGATCTGGGCCTCCAGGGCCCTGCGCAGACGGTGGATGAGCACGGCATGGCGGCGACGGCCGGTGGGAGACACCTCGATGGACCCTTCGATGATCTCGGCCCGGTAGCCCTCCGGAAGGTCCATCGCCTTCCAGGCCTGCCAGAGGACCTCATCGAGCCCCGGGTCGCACGGGGACTCATGAGCAAGAGCGGACATGGGAAGCACCTCCTTCTCTCAGTGTGGGTGCGGACAGTGCTTCGGTACAAGCGACGCCAGGGACCGTACCGCCGTTCGCGCGCCGGCCCGGTCCGATGAAAGGTTCATCCGGGGGATCTCCACCCTCACGGGGGACCGGTACGGCGAAGGCCCCGCCCCCGGTGCGAACACCGGGGGCGGGGCCTTGGTACGACGACGGACCCGGGGGTCAGAAGCGGCGCGTGATCAGGGCGCGCTTGACTTCCTGGATGGCCTTCGTGACCTCGATGCCGCGGGGGCACGCGTCGGTGCAGTTGAAGGTCGTGCGGCAACGCCACACGCCGTCCTTGTCGTTCAGGATCTCCAGGCGCTGCTCACCGGCCTCGTCGCGCGAGTCGAAGATGAAGCGGTGCGCGTTGACGATCGCCGCCGGGCCGAAGTACTGGCCGTCGTTCCAGAACACCGGGCACGAGGACGTGCACGCGGCGCACAGGATGCACTTGGTGGTGTCGTCGAAGCGCTCGCGGTCCTCGGCGGACTGCAGGCGCTCGCGCGTCGGCTCGTTGCCCTTGGTGACCAGGAACGGCATGACGTCCCGGTACGCCTGGAAGAAGGGCTCCATGTCGACGATGAGGTCCTTCATCACCGTGAGGCCCTTGATGGCCTCGACCGTGATGGGCTTCTCCGGGTTGATGTCCTTGATCAGCGTCTTGCAGGCGAGCCTGTTCTTGCCGTTGATCCGCATCGCGTCGGAGCCGCAGATGCCGTGCGCGCAGGACCGGCGGAAGGTCAGCGTGCCGTCGAGGTCCCACTTGATCTTGTGGAGACCGTCGAGCACGCGCTCCTTCGGGTCGATCTCGACCTGGAAGTCCTGCCAGGTCGACTCCTCCGAGATCTCCGGGTTGAACCGGCGGATCCGGAAGGTGACCGTGATGAAGGGCGAGGCCGCGGCCGCCGCTTCCATCTCGTCCGTCTTGGACATGGTCGGGGTGGCCATCAGTACTTACGCTCCATCGGCTGGTAGCGGGTGACGACGACGGGCTTGTAGTCCAGCCGGACGGAGTCCTTGCCGTCGTCGCCGACCTCGCGGTACGCCATGGTGTGGCGCATGAAGTTGACGTCGTCGCGGTTCGGGTAGTCCTCGCGGTAGTGACCGCCGCGGGACTCCTTGCGCGCCAGGGCCGAGACGGCCATGACCTCGGCCAGGTCGAGCAGGTTGCCCAGCTCGATGGCCTCCAGCAGGTCCGTGTTGAACCGCTTGCCCTTGTCCTGGACGGACACGTGCTGGTACCGCTCGCGCAGCTCCGCGATCTTCTCGACCGCGGTCTTGATCGTCTGCTCGGTGCGGAACACCATCACGCAGGCGTCCATCGTCTCCTGGAGCTCCAGGCGCAGGTCGGCGACCCGCTCCTTGCCCGTGGAGTTGCGCAGCCGCTCGACCTGCTCGACCACGAGGTCCGCCGGGTTCTCCGGCAGCTCGACGTAGTCGTTCTCGGCCGCGTACTTGGCCGCCGCGATGCCCGAGCGCTTGCCGAAGACGTTGATGTCCAGCAGCGAGTTGGTGCCCAGGCGGTTGGCGCCGTGCACGGAGACGCAGGCGACCTCGCCGGCCGCGTACAGGCCCGGGACGACGGTGGTGTTGTCCGAGAGGACCTCACCCTCGACGTTGGTCGGGATGCCGCCCATGGCGTAGTGCGCGGTGGGCTGGATCGGGATCGGGTCCGTGTAGGGCTCGATGCCGAGGTAGGTGCGCGCGAACTCCGTGATGTCGGGCAGCTTGGCGTCCAGCTGCTCCGGCGGGAGGTGCGTCAGGTCCAGGTACACGTGGTCACCGGCCGGACCGCAGCCGCGGCCCTCGCGGATCTCGGTGTAGATGGAGCGCGAGACGACGTCACGGGACGCGAGGTCCTTCATGACCGGCGCGTACTTCTCCATGAAGCGCTCGCCGTCCTTGTTGCGGAGGATGCCGCCCTCACCGCGGGCGCCCTCCGTCAGCAGGATGCCCATGCGCCAGATGCCCGTCGGGTGGAACTGGAAGAACTCCATGTCCTCCAGCGGCAGACCGCGCCGGTAGCAGGCCGCCTGGCCGTCACCGGTGAGGGTGTGCGCGTTGGAGGTCACCTTGAAGAACTTGCCCGTGCCGCCGGAGGCGTAGATGACGGACTTCGCCTGGAAGACGTGGATCTCGCCGGTCGCCAGCTCGTAGGCGACGACGCCGGCCGACTTCTTGACCCCGTCCTCCTCCACGAGGAGCTGGTCCAGGACGTAGAACTCGTTGAAGAACTCCACGCCCTCCTTGACGCAGTTCTGGTACAGCGTCTGGAGGATCATGTGGCCGGTGCGGTCCGCGGCGTAGCAGGACCGGCGGACCGGGGCCTCACCGTGGTTGCGCGAGTGGCCGCCGAAGCGGCGCTGGTCGATGGTGCCGTCCGGGGTGCGGTTGAACGGCAGACCCATCTTCTCCAGGTCGAGGACGGCGTCGATGGCCTCCTTCGCCAGGATCTCGGCGGCGTCCTGGTCGACCAGGTAGTCACCGCCCTTGACCGTGTCGAAGGTGTGCCACTCCCAGTTGTCGTCCTCCACGTTGGCGAGCGCGGCGGCCATGCCGCCCTGCGCGGCGCCCGTGTGGGAGCGGGTCGGGTACAGCTTCGTGAGCACGGCGGTGCGGCTGCGCTTCGTCGACTCGATGGCCGCGCGCATGCCCGCGCCACCGGCGCCGACGATGACGGTGTCGTACTTGTGGATCTTCATCAGGAATCGCCTCAGCCCGTGCCGCGGATGTTCGGGTCGAAGGTGAAGATCACCAGCGTGCCCAGAAGGATGGTGAACACCGTGGCGGTGTAGAGCAGGCCCTTCAGCCACAGCCGCGTGTTGGCGCGCTCCGCGTAGTCGTTGATGACGGTACGCAGACCGTTGGCGCCGTGCAGCATCGCCAGCCACAGCATGAGCAGGTCCCAGGCCTGCCAGAACGGCGAGGCCCAGCGGCCCGCCACGAAGGCGAAGCCGATCTTGGACACGCCGCCGTCCAGCACGAGCTGGATGAGCAGGTGGCCGATGACCAGGACGACCAGGACGATGCCCGAGAGGCGCATGAAGAGCCACGCGACCATCTCGAAGTTGCCGCGGGTCGCACGGGGCGTCTTGCTGGTGCGCTTGCGCGGGGCCTCGATGTACGGCGCCGGGTTGTCGACGTCGTAGAGGCTCACGCCCTCCACGTCGCTGATGGCCTGGGCGGAAGAAGTGTCAGAAGACATGCGTGTCACTTCCCGAACAGTTCGAGGTAGGCGTGGTGCAGGACGGGGTACACGGCCCCGGCCATCAGCACGACCCAAACGCCCACGACCGACCAGAGCATCTGCTTCTGGTAGCGGGGGCCCTTGGACCAGAAGTCCACGGCGATGACACGGAGACCGTTGAGCGCGTGGAAGAGGATTGCGGCGACGAGGCCGTACTCCATCAGCGCGACGATCGGCGTCTTGTAGGTAGCCACGACATCGTCGTACGCCTCGGGGGAGACGCGGACGAGAGCGGTGTCGAGGACGTGTACGAACAGGAAGAAGAAGATGAGGACGCCGGTGACTCGATGAGCCACCCAGGACCACATTCCTTCCCGGCCGCGGTACAACGTTCCAGCCGGCACGGAAAACCCTCCGGAAGCGGGGCGGGGGCCAGCCGGCTTCTTTGTCGGTCGGGCCCGGCCGGGTACGGTCCTCCGGCCCCGGACATCGTAGCGACGCTTTGTCGGTTCCCTTGCGCGGGGGCCATCGGTGTGATCAAACAGGCACGGACGGACTATCCCACAGGAGCGAAACGCCCCAATTCAGACGCGTCATCGGTGGTTCCGGCATCGGCCCCGCCCGACATGTGAAGGAATCCCACGAGATGGGCGAGTCGCGAACACGCGACCCGGCGCAGCTCGTCGGCCGAGGTGGCCCGCTCCTCGTCCACCTCGTGCGCCATCCGCCGCCGGATCGCGGCCAGCACCTGGTGCGCGTGCTCCTCGGCCGGGTGCCCGTCGAGGCAGATGACGAAGGCGTGCCCGAACTTGCGCTCGTACTCCGCGTGCGCCGCGCCGAGCGCCAGGTGGGCGGCGTACGGAGCGTCGGGGGCCAGCTCCGCCGAGGACTCCTGGGCGAGCGCCTGGGCCAGGTCCGACTGGCGCAGGTCGTACGCCGCCTCGTCCGCGGCGGCCAGCAGCGCGTCCAGGTCCGGATACGGCCGGTGCTCGGCCATCCGGTGCGCCCAGCGGTCGCTGCCGCAGCAGCGCAGCAGGGCCTCCCGGGCGGACTCGGCCGACGCCGCGTTGAACCGCGCCAGCGCGCTGCCGCGGACCTGCGCCGGAAGGTGGCTGGACAGCGTGGGGCTCCTCGGGATGCTGGTGGGGTGTCACGCCACGCTATCGACGTAGGGGCCGGGGCGACGTACCCAATCGCGGATTTCACCCGGAAGAGAGCCGAAAGGAGGAGATGCGGGGGGTTGTGGAGAGTTGTGGAGGGGAAGGCGACCGAGACCGCCACCCCCCACAGGAGAGGCCCCGGCCGCCATCCGTTACGGGCTCGTGCGACAAGCCCGTACCCCTGTCAGCGCCACAAGTGCGTTTTGTGTCACACCTCGCTTCGCGCACGGTTGGTTGCAGGTTGTACAACGCGTGGACGGGAGCCGCGACACGCCGTAACGTGCTGATTTGCGCCAGACGTACAGGACAGTGAACGGGTTGGGGACTTTGCTGGGGGACGACGCGGAGCTGACCGCCGCGGTGCTCGCGGCACAGGACGGCGACGAGAGCGCGTTCCGGACTGTGTACCGCGCGGTGCACCCGCGCCTGCTGGGCTATGTCCGCACGCTCGTCGGGGACGGCGACGCCGAGGACGTGACCTCCGAGGCCTGGCTGCAGATCTCCCGCGACCTCGACTCCTTCACCGGCGACGCCGACCGCTTCCGCGGCTGGGCCGCGCGCATCGCGCGCAACCGCGCCCTCGACCACATGCGGATGCGCGGCCGACGCCCCGCCATCGGCGGCGACGAGAGCGAACTGACCGGCCGCGCCGCCGACTGCGACACCGCGGGCGAGGCGATGGAAGCCCTCTCCACCGGCCGCGCCATGGCCCTGATCGCCCAGCTCCCGCAGGACCAGGCGGAGGCCGTCGTGCTGCGCGTGGTCGTCGGCCTCGACGCCAAGAGCGCGGCCGAGACCCTGGGCAAGCGACCCGGCGCCGTACGGACGGCGGCGCACCGCGGGCTCAAGCGGCTCGCCGAACTGATCGTGAGCGAGAACGACCCCGGGGCGGTCGGCGACGGTGGCGGCGGGGCGGGCGGCGGGCGCACCGCGGGCCTCGGGGATAATCGGCCGGGCCGCACAGGTGACGGAGCCGCCGGGGACACCGGTGGCGGCCGGGATCTGGACGCCGTACCCGCCCAGCGGGGCCGGTTCGGGGGACTCGCGGAACGAACCGGTGTGACGCATTCACGTTGGCGGACGCAGAAGGACATGTGATGGCCGACGATCGCACCAGGTGGCTGGACAAAGCCGCGGCGGACAGACTGCTGCGCGGTGAACCGGTGGAGCCGAGCGGCGACTTCCGCACCCGCGCGGACGCCGCCCGGCTGCGCGACGCCCTGGACTCCCTCGTTCCGCGCGCGGCCGCCACGACCGAACTGCCCGGAGAGGCCGCCGCGCTGGCCGCCTTCCGCGCGGCGCACCCGGACCG
This sequence comes from Streptomyces sp. NPDC028419, assembly GCF_055565515.1. Classification (NCBI taxonomy): domain Bacteria; kingdom Bacillati; phylum Actinomycetota; class Actinomycetes; order Kitasatosporales; family Streptomycetaceae; genus Streptomyces; species Streptomyces sp. NPDC028419. Next base: position 36,953 of record NZ_JBVHUE010000025.1, read on the forward strand.
TGCGGCCGGCCGAGCGGGCGACGCCGCTGCTGGTGGTGCTGGTGCGGAACCGCTGGTCGCCATCGTTCCCGTACCGACGCCGACCGCGGTCGGGGGCGTGGGCGCGGGCGCGACGGTCCGTGCCCCGCGCCGGGTCGGCGCCTGGCGCCTCGGCCTCGCGGCCGCCGTCGCCAGCGTGGCCATCGGTGGCGTCGCGGCCAGCGCGGGCACCGGCCTCTTCGACCGCGCCCTGCACCTGAACGCGGGTCCCCTGCCCACGGCCGACGTCAACGCCGAGGCCACCCCGGAGCCGGTCGGAGGCACCGCCGCACCGAGCGTCGAGGCACCCCGGTGGTCGCGGCCCTCGGACGCCGGCAGCACCCCGGGCGGCCCGCACACCCCGGGCCCGGAGGGCCGCGCCACCCCGGGCGCCACCGGCGCCGCGGCGAGCGGCGGGAACAACGGCGGAGCGGGCGGTACGGACGGCACGGGCGCCACCACGGGCAGCGGTGCGGGCAAGGACAACCGCGAGCACTTCGGGATCACCGAGGGCGGTGGCGCCGGCGAGGGCAAGGACGCCCTGCGCGGGGCGGCCGACCTGTGCCGCGACTTCAACTCCGGGCGACTCAGCGGTGACCGCGAGAACCGGTTGAACCTGCTGGCCAAGGGCCGGCAAAAGGTCCAGAGCTACTGCGACGAGCTGCTGAAGAGCACCCCGGGGACCCCGCCGAAGGGGACCGGCCCGACGGACCCGCTGCCCGTGCCGGTGCCCGGCCCGGGCCCCGGCACCGGGGACCCGTCGGGTGCGGCGGGCTCGCTGGGCCTGCGCCTGCGCCGCTGAAACGCGTCCCGCACACCCGCTCTGAGCTGGGTGTAACACTTTTCGAAGCACTGGCGCAGTAACAAGTGAGCCGACTGGTCATCGGCCGCGCATGAGCCGGGGTTCCCCCCGTACCCCTGGGCTCTGCGCAACCTGGCGCGGGCGGGGTTCGTTCCCCCGGCCCTGCCCGCGCCTCTTACTTCCGTCTCCCGGTCACCGCCCCGCGGCCACCGTCCCCGGTCACCAGTAGACGACGACCTTGTCGCCGACCTTCACCTGGTCGTAGAGCGCCGACAGCTTCGCCTTGTCGCGCACGTTCACGCAGCCGTGCGAGGCACCCGCGTAGCCGCGGGCCGCGAAGTCCGACGAGTAGTGCACGGCCTGGCCCTCGCTGAAGAACATCGAGTACGGCATCGGCGTGTGGTAGATCGTCGAGACCCAGTCCTTGGCCTTCCAGCCCACCTGGAACTCGCCCTCGCGGGTCGGGGTGTTCTCCGAGCCGAAGCGCACGTCCATCGTGGAGACGACCTTGCCGTCGATCATCCAGGCCAGGGTGCGGCTCTCCTTGCTGATGCACATCACCCGGCCCTTCATGCAGCGCGGGTCCGGCGCGTCGACCTGGTTCGTCGTCGGCGACATCTCCTCGGTGGTGGGCTTCTTGCTGACGCTCTGGACCTTCTTCCAGGTGGCGTCGTCCACCGAACCGGACGCGTTCAGCTGGTGCTTCGTCTGGAAGGACTTGACCGCCGCGATCGTCTTGGAGCCGTAGAAACCGGTGGGCGTCGCGCTGAACATGCCGAGCTGCTTGAGCCGCGCCTGGAGCTCGCGCACCGTGTCGTCCTCCGTGCCCTCGGACATCAGGTACTTGACCTGGGAGGCCGGGGAGGCGGAAGCCGAAGCGGACGGGGAAGCGGAGGGGGACGGCGAGGCGTCGCCCGGCTTGTTGTCCTGGGCCGACGGCGAGGCCGGCGTCGAGGCGGCCGGGCTGGAGGAGGCCGGCCCCTTCGATTCCGACTTCGCCGGCCCGCAGGCGGTGGCGGTGGCGGCGAGAGCCACCGCGGTGGCCACTCCGAGCGTGCGGATGACGACTCTCTGGCGGTTCAGGCGGTGCATGGCAGGTCCCCCGGTTTCTATGACGTGTAACTAGACGATGCCTCGCGGGCGCGGAAAGTTGCGGGCGCTCCCGGGATGTTGCGCCTTTGTGACCGGAGGCCGCTGCGGAGACGTTCTACCAGGCCGGGCCCCCTCCCCGCGGCGGGCGGCGGGGCGTGTACGGGCACTATGTTTCGGCCACCTGGTTCTGAGACACTCCGGACATGTATGGCGTCACAGACCTTCCGACCTACCTCGCCGGGCTCGTCCTGATCATCCTGCTGCCCGGCCCGAACTCGTTGTACGTGCTGTCCGTCGCCGCCCGGCGCGGCGTACGGACCGGGTACAAGGCCGCCGCCGGCGTGTGGACCGGGGACGCCGTGCTGATGACCCTGGCGGCGGTGGGAGCGGCCTCGCTGCTCCAGGCCAGCCCGGTGGTGTTCGGCGTGGTGAAGGTGCTGGGCGCCGGCTACCTGTCGTGGCTGGCGGTGGGGATGCTGAGGGGGGCCTGGGCGATGTGGCGGGCGCGGGGGGCGGATCCGGAGGTGCTCGCCGCCGCTGCCGCCGCGCCGTCCGGTCCGGAACGCCCGTACCGCCGGGCGCTGCTGATCAGCCTGCTCAACCCGAAGGCCATCCTGTTCCTGATGTCCTTCTTCGTCCAGTTCGTGGACCCCGCGTACCCCTACCGCGGGCTGTCGTTCCTGCTGCTGGGGTCACTGCTCCAGGTCGGCAGCTTCCTGTACCTCACGCTCCTGATATTCGGCGGCACGAAGCTCTCGGCGGCCTTCACCCGCCGCCGCCGACTCTCGGCCGGAGCCACGTCCCTGGCCGGCGTCCTCTTCCTCGGCTTCGCGGCGAAACTGGCCACGAGCTGAGGCCTGAGTCTGCTCCAGGTCAGGTCGCGGGCCAGCCGCTCAGGGAGACTGCGGTGCCGCCGCCCAAGTAGTGGTGGAGGGCGTCGGCCGTGGTGTCGACGAAGGCGTCGGGGATCGAGGCCGCGTCGATCCAGCGGACCTGGGAGTGCTTTCGGGGTTCGCGGTTCTCGGGTTCGCCGGTCCATTCGTGGGTGGCGAAGACGACCGTGAGGAAGCCGTTGGGGGCCTCGACGCCCCATGCGCCGTGGATGACGTGGGCGACCTTGAGGGACTCGGGCTTCACCGTGAGGCCCGTCTCCTCGTAGAGCTCAGCGACGTCGGCGCCGTCCTGGAATGGGCGCGCCTTCGACGGCACTAGCGCACGGGCGCCGGCGCAGGCGGAAAGCGGCGCGTACGGTCGGGCGGGGCCTCAGCCGGACGGTCGGACCGCGGTGAAGCGGGCCTTCATGGCAGGGCCGAGGTGGGTGACGATGCCGTATCCGGGCTGGTGCGGCCACGGCAGGTTGAGGAGGAACGAGGTGACGATCACCTCGGTGACCTTGGTGATTTCGGGGGCATCGAGACGGAGCTGCTCGTCCAGGAACCGCAGCGTGCCGCGCCAGTCCGCCTCATCGGCTCCGAGGAACGACGCGACGGTCTCCTGGACGAGATCCCAGAAGAACAGGTGGGACAGGACACCGTGTTCGTTGAAGACGTGCATGTCGAGCAGGTCCTCGAAGCCCGGCACGGTGGCCACCAGGTCCCGCACCAGCTGTTCGTCCCGCTCCATGGGCGCCCCTCCCTCGGGGCTCAGGATAGGTCGCCTCCCCGCAACGGCCTTGATCGGCCGGCCCGGTCGCAGCTCTAGCGCACGAGGCGCCTGCGCAGGCGCAGGGCGGCTTGGCGTAGGCGGCGGAGGGTGCGGTTCGTGGTGAGGGGGGTCAGGCGGGTCGGGATGCCGCCGCCGGGGAGGGCCAGGGAGGTCAGGCGGCGGCGGGTGACGTAGGGGAGGGTGCGCGGGGTCAGGTGGGCCGCCAGGTACGCCTCGGCTTCGGGGCGGCGGGTCGCCAGGACCTTCGGCTGCATGGTGAAGCCGACCGCCGTGAGGAGGGCCGCGAGGTCGGGGACGGGGGGTCCCGGGTCCAGCAGGTCCGGGACCAGGGCGTCCACCAGGACCAGGGGGACGCGGTTGCTGTTCTGGTACGGGGTGAGGCGGGACAGGACCCGCTCCGTGCCGGTCCGGGCCACCGGGAGTCCGTACAGCGTCGCGGCCGTGAGCAGGGCGGTGGAGAAGCAACCCACGACCAGGGCGGGGCGGATGCTCGCGAACAGGGTCTCGGCGAGCACCGTCGCGGGCAGCACTCGCAAGGGGACGCCCAGGCGCGCGGCCTCCTCCTCGGCGCGCCGCGCGTACCCCGTCGGGGCGCCGGGGTGCGGTTTGAACAGCAGCCGCCGGTGTCCCCGGGCGTGGGCGCCCCGCACCATCGCGGCGTGGAGTTCCTCCTCCTCCGCGGCCGTGAGCAGGTCGAGCGCGGACAGGTACTGGCCGAGCAGCAGGGCCGGCGGTTCCCCGTCCAAGTCGACCTCCGGCGGTGGGAGTTCGGCGAGGACCTTCAGGAAGGCGTCCGTCGGGACCGCGTGGGCCGGTACGCCGAACTCGGTCAGCAGCAGCGGCTCCAGCCCGGGCACCAGGTCCAGGTGCAGGACGCGCCGCACCCGCGAGCCGAGCTGCGGATCGAGCCGGAAGCGGGTCGGGCCGTAGCTCATCAGGCCGTCGGCGTAGACCTCGATGGCCGCGCCGGGGAAGAGCCGGCACAGCGCCTGGGCCGGGGCGACCTGGACGGACTCGACGTACAGCTCGATCCGGTCGTCGCCCAGGCCCCACAGCGCGCGCAACTGCCGCTCCCACAGCGGTGCGTCCTCGGGGCGCGGGGTCCAGACCCCCGGGTGGAAGGGGGCGATCGTCTCGTTCCAGTCGATGACCCCGTCGAAGCGGGCGCGCAGCGCGGCGAAGCCGGGCGTCGCGGCGAGACCGGGGGAGACCTCGGGGATCGGGGCGTTGTCGCTGGTCAGCAGGATCCGGCGGACGGTCGAGGGGGCGGGCGGGTCGCAGGCGCCGGAGTCGATGGCGGCGGCGAGGGTGGCCGTGCCGTAGGCGGTGGACGCGAGGAAGAGCTGGGTGAGGCGACCTCCCGGAGCCGTGCTCACGCGCCCGCCCCCGCGCCCGTCGCCGCGTGCCGCCGGCGCAGCCGCCGCAGCAGGGACGACCGTTCGGCGTCCATCGAATTCAGCACGCCGTCCAGGAGTTCCCGCGGCATTCGCCCGAGCGCGGCGGCGCTCATCGTACGGAGTTTTCTGGCCACGGCCGGTTCGAACCTTTCGATGGATCCCACGTGGTGGGCGATAATTGCGCAATATGTGCGAACGGCTTTTGGGAGGAGGTCCGCCGCCTGTGGATCTTCGGCGGTATCCGACAGGACTTGATCGAATGCGCGAATGAAATCGAGCTGGCGCTCGTCACCGATCTGCGTGAGCGAGGTGGAAACCCCGCGCCGGTAGAAGATCCCGGGCAGCCCGACCGCCGCGAACGACCGCGCGCCGCGGTGCAGCCGCCAGATCCAGGGCCGGTCCTCCGCGGTCCGCAGCCCGTCCGTGAAGTGCAGCAGGCCCCGGTCGAGGAGGCGCCGGTGGTACATCCCCGCCCAGGCGTACGGGTAGTCCACCGAGGTGGTCCGCCCGGCGGGCAGGATGGCCGTCCGCGGATCGGCCGCCACGCCGTGCGGGCCGCAGGGCGCGCCCTGTACGAGCCGCTCCCTGCCGGTCACCTGGACGTGGTCCGTACGGACGAAGTCGCAGTTCAGGGCCTGGATGGCGGCCAGCGTGCGAGCGAGGTGGCCGGGCGCGAGCCAGTCGTCGCCGTCCATGAAGGCGAGGTACTCGCCGCGCGCCGCGTCCAGCCCGGTGTTGCGCGCCGTGGCCAGCCCGCCGTTGTGGTCGCGGCGCAGGTGGACGGCCCCCGGCAGGTCGCGGGCAGCCCGCTCCAGCAGCAGGTGCGTCCCGTCCGTCGAGCAGTCGTCGACCAGGAGGAACTCGATGTCGTCCCGCGCGTTGAGTTCGAGACTTTTCAGGGCATCCGGCGCGTATGTCCGCACGTTGTAGAACGGCACGACAACAGAGAGCTTCAGCACCCGGGCGACATTATGGGGGCGCCCGGCATTCACCATGGACCGGACGAGGATTCCATGTGAACGACGCGCGGCAGCCGAGTTAACCCGCCCGCCGGGGATCGGGCTCCGCATTTCGCCGACGGGTTGTTAACCCGTTGTTGCGGGCTCGTTGGGCCGGTCGGTGGAATTCCGGCATAGCTTCTCGGTCGTGCCAGTAAGCCAGCGGGTCGCCGTTCTTGCCGATTCCGATACGCGATGGAAATGGGGCGCGCTCACCGCCCGCCGACTCGTGGCCGGCCCCTCGCGGGACGCGGGGCCCGGCGGTCACCACCTCACCGGATACCTCCTGCGCGGCCGGGCCACGCCCACCGCCCGCCAACTCGGCGAAGTGGGCGCCCGGGCCGACCGACTGACCGAGGTGACCTGCGCCGAGTTCCTCGACGAACTGCGCCGCGAACGCTACGACGTGGTCGTCCTCGCCCTCGTCGGCGGCGCCGTCCAGGCCGTCCTGCACGGCGTGCGCGCCCTGTGGCCCGAGCCGGCGACGCGCCCCGTGCTCGTCACCGGATACGTCGGCGTCGTCTACGAGAAGCTCGCCGACGGGCTGCTGCTGCGCCACGGCGCCGACCTGGTCCTCGCCAACTCCCGCCACGACGCGCAGCGCTTCCGCGCCGTGTACGAGGGGGTGGGCGCCGACGCCGGCGCCGTCACCGAGACCGCCCTGCCCTTCCTCGGCGGCGCGCCGTACGAGAGCGCCGGCGGCGGCCGGGCCCGGACCGTGGTCTTCGCCGCCCAGCCCTCCGTGCCCGAGAGCCGCGCCGACCGTACGTACCTGCTCGCCCGGGCCGCCGGGCACGCCCGGGCCCACCCCGACCGCGAGGTGCTGATCAAGCTGCGCAGCCGTCCCGGCGAGCACACCACGCACCTGGAGGAACTCCCCTACCAGCGGCTCGCGGACCGGCTCCCCGCCGGGCTGCCCGCCAACTGCCGCCTGGTGTACGGGAACATGGGGGAGGTCCTGGACCGCACCGACCTGCTGGTGACCGTGTCCTCGACCGCCGCGCTGGAATCCCTGCACCGGGGGATCCCCACCGCCGTCCTCACCGATCTCGGCGTCCGCGAGGCCCTGGGCAACCACCACTTCACCGGCTCCGGCTGCCTCACCTCCTGGGACCGGCTCGACGCCGGGCTGCTGCCGACCGCGGACCCCGAATGGCTCGCCGACCAGGGGGTGCTGGCCGACGCCGGGGCCTTCGACGCGGCCCGCGCCCGGGTCGCGGAGCTGGCCGCGCTGCCGCTGCTGGCGCCGCCGGACCCGTACTACACGCTCACCACCGCCCCCGGGTACCTGCCCGGGCTGCTGGCCCGCCACCACCTGGCCCCCGACGGCACCCCGCTGGCCGGCTCGCCGCGGCCCGCCGCGGGAGAGTCCCGGCTGCGCGGCTGGCTGCGAGGACGGCTGCGGGAGGCGGCGCGGGGCGCGTACCGGCACGGGGTGCAGCGGGTGGCCCCGGCGATCCGCAGGGTGGGGGAGCTGTGAGGGTGCTGGCCGTGATCCCGGCCCGGGGAGGCTCCAAGGGGGTGCCCGGCAAGAACCTCGCGGAGGTGGCCGGCGTGCCCCTGGTCGGCCGGGCGGTGCGCGCCGCGCTGGCCGCGCCCACCGTCACCCACGTGGTGGTCTCCACCGACTCCGACGCGGTCGCCGACGCGGCGCGGGCGGCGGGGGCCGACGCCCTGCGCCGCCCGGCGGCGCTCGCCGGGGACGCCGCGAGCAGCGAGAGCGCCGTGCTGCACGCCCTGGAGTCCTTCGAAGAACTGCACTCGGTCACCGTGGACGTGGTCCTGCTGGTCCAGTGCACGAGCCCCTTCCTCACGGCCTCCGACGTGGAGGGCGTCGCCGCCGCGGTGGCGGGCGGGGCCGCGGACTCGGCGCTCACGGTGGCGCCCTTCCACGGCTTCCTCTGGCGCGCCCCGGACCAGCGCGCCCCGGAGCAGGTCGCCGCCGCGGGCGAGGTCACGGGGGTCAACCACGACCCGGCCGTCCGACCGCGCCGCCAGGACCGGCCCCAGGACCTGCTGGAGACCGGCGCGGCGTACGCCATGGACGCGGTCGGCTTCCGGGCCGCCCGGCACCGCTTCTTCGGCCGGGTCCTCCCGGTGCCCACCGACCCGTCGCGGGTCCTGGAGGTCGACGACCCCCACGACCTGGCCCGCGCCCGCGCCCTGGCCCCCCTGCTGGACGAGCCACCACCACCCCGCACCCGCAAGCGCACCCGTACGCGCACCCGCACCGAAGGGCGTCACCTGACATGACCGTCACCTCGAACCCCCGCCTGCGCCGGATCGGATCGCGCACCGCCGGTCCCGGTCGTCCCGTCTACGTCGTCGGTGAGATCGGCATCAACCACAACGGCGACCTGGACACGGCCATCGCGCTCGTCGACGCCGCCGCCGACGCGGGCTGCGACGCCGTCAAGTTCCAGAAGCGGACCCCCGAGATCTGCACCCCGCGCGAGCAGTGGGACGTCGAACGCGACACCCCCTGGGGCCGGATGAGGTACATCGACTACCGCCACCGGGTGGAGTTCGGCGAGGCCGAGTACCGCGCCGTCGACGCCCACTGCGCCGAGCGCGGCATCGACTGGTTCGCCTCCCCGTGGGACACGGAGGCCGTCGCCTTCCTGGAGGGCTTCGGCGTGCCCGCCCACAAGGTGGCCTCGGCCTCCCTCACCGACGACGAGCTGCTGAGGGCCGTACGCGCCACCGGCAAGACGGTCGTGCTCTCCACGGGCATGTCCACCCCGCGCCAGATACGCCACGCGGTGGAAGTGCTCGGCAGCGACAACATCCTTCTGTGCCACGCCACTTCGACCTATCCGGCCAAGGCCGAGGAGCTGAACCTGCGGGTGATCAACACCTTGCAGGAGGAGTACCCGAACGTCCCGATCGGCTACTCCGGCCACGAGACGGGCCTCCAGACCACGCTGGCCGCCGTCGCCCTCGGCGCCTCCTTCGTCGAGCGGCACATCACCCTCGACCGGGCGATGTGGGGCTCGGACCAGGCGGCCTCCGTCGAACCCGGCGGCCTGCACCGGCTGGTCCGCGACATCCGCACCATCGAGGCCGCGCTCGGTGACGGGATCAAGCGGGTCTACCCCTCCGAGCTCGCCCCGATGAAGAAGCTCCGGCGGGTCCAGGGCGCCCTGGCCGGGGTCTGACACCCAGTCCCTCCCCGGCGCCCCCAACCCCCCACGGCGCCTCCGACGAAGGAGCACCCGATGACCCCCACCGCCGCCACCCTCGCCCTCGTCGAGAGTCCGGTCCAGCTCCTGAACGCGCTGGAGTGGGCCCACGCGAGAGGCGCCGACGACGCGGTCCGCGGCCCGCTGCTCGGCTCCGTCCCGCGCCAGCCGGCCTACCGCGAGGCCCACCGGGAGCAGGGCGGCGGCGCGGGCGGCGCGGCGCCGCTGCGGATCGTCGTGCTGCCGCCCACCGACCCCATGTCCCGCGGCCAGCTGCGCCGGATGGCCGGGCTGGCCCGCGACGAGGGCCACGAGGTGCGCTGGCAGGAGGCCCGGGGCGGCAAGCTGGCCCCCTTCAAGGCGCTCGTCGCGCTGGTGCGCGAGGTGCGGGCCGCCAGCCGCGTCGTCATCGGCGACCCCTTCTCCCGCTACGTCCAGCTGCTGCTCACCCTGGTCCGCGCCGACGAGCTGGTCGTCGTCGACGACGGCACCGCCACCATGGAGTTCATCGACCGGACCGCGCGCGGCGAACGGCTGGTGCGCTGGCACCGGGCGGGCGGCGGCGGCCTGCCGGGCCGGATCCGCGAGCTGGCGTACGCGCCGGTCTCCGGGACCGCGCGCCGCCGGTTCACCGCGGTGCGCGCGGGGCGCCGGGTCGAGGTGTTCACCTCGATGCCCGTCACCGCGCCGCCGGGCATGGGGCTGCGGCTCAACGACTTCGGCTGGACCCGCTCGCGCTTCGGCCCGCCGCGGCTGACCAAGGGCACCGACCTGGTGGGCACCTCGCTGGTCGAGACGGGCGTGGTGGACCCGGACCGCTATCTGGCGGCCGTACGGGCGCTCGCCCGCGAGCACGGCGCCACCCGCTACTTCGCGCACCGCAGGGAGTCGCCGGACAAGCTGCGGGCGCTGAGCGAGGCGACCGGGCTGGAGATCGTCCGTCCGGACCTGCCGCTGGAGCTGATCGCCCGCCGGGGGCCGGTCGGCCGGACCGTCGTCAGTTTCCCCTCGACGGTGGTCCACACCCTGCCGTACGCGCTCGCGGGCACCGGGGTCACCGTCGCGGTCCGGGAGATCGATCCGGCCTGGCTCACCCAGAACGCCTCCCCGCGGGCCCGGGGCTTCCTCGCCGGGGTCGCCGGGACCGCCCGTGATGTGCGCAGACTCCCCGCCCACACCGCCCAGACGGCTCGATGAGCGGCGGAGTTTACCCCCGGGAGTATGCACTCATGCGCCCGGAGGTCGGGATTTCTTCGCCTAACGGGTTGAACTTTTCCTGATCTCCAGCCAGTTGACCCGTCCGTGCGCCTACCCTTCAACGGGTGAACCAGTTGATGTCCCGCGAGTCACTGACCGCCCTGCCCGGCGAGCCCGCCCAGCCCGAGCTGCCCGGTACGCTGCCGGACCACCTGCGTGCCGAACTGATCGCGTTCCGCCGGGACTTGCATATGCATCCCGAACTCGGGCACCAGGAGTTCCGCACCACCGCCGCGCTCAAGGCGAGGTTGGAGAAAGCGGGCCTGCGACCACGGGTGCTCGACTCCGGTACCGGACTCATCTGTGATGTCGGCAGCTGGGACGAAGGGGTGCGCAGCTCGTTTGAGGGTGGTGGCGGGCGACGGGAGGGCGGAGTGGTGCCGATGCTCGGCATCCGCGCGGACATCGACGCCCTGCCCATTCCGGACGCCAAGACCCACGTGTCCTACCGCTCCACCGTCCCCGACCGCGCGCACGCCTGCGGTCACGACGTGCACACCGCCGTCGTGCTCGGCACCGGCCTGGTCCTGGCCGAGCTGGACCGGCAGGGGCTGCTGCCCCGGCCGGTGCGGCTGCTCTTCCAGCCCGCCGAGGAGGTGCTGCCGGGCGGTGCCACCGAGGCCATCGACTCCGGTGCGCTGGACGGCGTGGGCAAGATGATCGCGGTGCACTGCGACCCGCGCGTGGACGCCGGCCGGATCGGCCTGCGGGCCGGCCCGATCACCTCGGCCTGCGACCGGCTGGAGGTCACCCTCGACGGGGCCGGCGGACACACCGCCCGGCCGCACCTGACCACCGACCTGGTGACGGCGGCCGCCCGGATCGCGCTCGACGTGCCCGCGCTGCTGTCCCGCCGGATGGACGCCCGTAGCGGCATGTCCGTCACCTGGGGCCGGATCGAGGCCGGGCACGCCTGCAACGTCATCCCGATGCACGCCGAGCTGTCCGGGACCGTGCGCTGCCTGGACCTGGCCGCCTGGCACGAGGCGCCGGAGCAGGTGCACGCGGCGATCGACGAGATCGCGACGATGCACCGGGCCAAGTCGACGATCGACTACGTGCGCGGGGTGCCGCCGGTCGTCAACGATCCGGCCGTCGTCGAGCTGCTGCGCGAGTCGATGACGGCGCGCCGCGGTGCGGACTCGATCGAGGACACCGAGCAGAGCCTGGGCGGCGAGGACTTCTCCTGGTACCTGGAGCACGTGCCGGGCGCGATGGCCCGGCTCGGGGTGCGCGCGCCGGGGGACACCGCCAAGCGCGACCTGCACCGCGGCGACTTCGACGTGGACGAGTCCGCGATCGCCGTCGGCGTCGAGTTCTTCACCGCCGCCGCACTCCTCGACGGGCGCCGCGCAAGGCCGATCAGGTAAAGGTCCGTACAACACCCGCGAAGCTGCGGGTGGACGCGTCCAGCCCTTGATACACAAGGGCTGGACGCCTGTCCGGTTACCGATCGGTCACTGTCCGGTTCGCGACGATCCGATAACGACTCATGTACGGGTCTTTAACTGACATCTACGCGCGTTACGATCGCGGCGAAACCAGCGCCGGTCCCGGCGCTTCGGTCAGGTTTTGAAGGAGCCTCCCCTTGCGCCGGATCACCAGGATCGCCACCGTGGGCATCGCCTCCGCGGCGCTCGCCCTCTCGGCCACCGCCTGTGGCGGTAAGAAGTCCTCGGACACCGGATCTTCCTCCGACAAGAAGGAAGCTTCCGTCGCCATCGCGTACGACGTCGGCGGCCGTGGCGACCAGTCGTTCAACGACGCCGCCTACGCGGGCCTCCAGCAGGCCGAGAAGGACCTGAAGGTCAAGGGCGCCGAGGCGGAGCCCACCGACGGCGAGGGCGAGGCCGACAAGGTCCAGCGCCTGACCGAGCTGGCCCGCAAGGGCAACAACCCGGTCATCGGCGTCGGCTTCTCCTACGCTCCGGCCATCAAGAAGGTCGCGCCGAAGTTCCCGAAGACCACCTTCGGCATCATCGACGACACCTCGGTGACCGGCCCGAACATCGCCAACCTGGTGTTCAACGAGGAGCAGGGCTCCTACCTGGCCGGCGTCGCCGCCGCCAAGGTCTCCAAGACCGGCACGGTCGGCTTCATCGGTGGTGTCGAGGTCCCGCTGATCAAGAAGTTCGAGGCGGGCTTCACCCAGGGCGTCAAGGACACCAACCCGAACGCCAAGGTGCTCTCGCACTACCTGACCCAGCCCCCGAACTTCGACGGCTTCTCCAAGCCCGACCTCGGCAAGGCCACGGCGCAGGGTCAGCTCGACGCGGGCGCGGACGTCGTCTACGCCGCCGCCGGTCTGGCCGGCTCGGGTGCCATCGAGGCCACCGCCGCCAAGGGCAAGTGGGCCATCGGCGTCGACTCGGACCAGTACAACCAGGCGGGTCTGGTCAAGTACAAGGACCACATCCTGACCTCGGTCACCAAGCAGGTCCAGCTCTCCGTCTTCAACCTCATCAAGTCGGTCGAGGACGGCAAGCCGCAGACGGGCGAGATCCGCTACGGCCTCGACAAGGACGGCGTCGGCCTGGCCGACTCCAACCCCGAGTACAAGAAGATGACCGACGTCATCGCCGCGGTGAACCAGGCGAAGGCCGACATCATCGCGAAGAAGATCACGGTCAAGACCACTCCGTAACGTCTTGACTGACGGGTCGACATGGTTTCCGGGGTCCGGGCAGCGGTCTCTACCGCTCCCGGGCCCCGAGCCGTCTTCCTCGGTTCTTGATCGCTTTTTCTGGCCACTTGGCCGCAAGTTTTCACTTCCGACAGTGCTACGCGCGTAGAGGCATCGTGGACGCGATACCTTCTCTCCTCCGCTCTGTCCCCCCTGCCGCCACGGCATTTCCAGCTCCTTCCGCGCCAAGGAGAGTGCGTCATCAACGCGTCCAGCCCCCCTCTCGCCGTAGAACTGAACGGCATTACCAAGCGCTTCCCCGGCGTCGTCGCCAACAAGGACATCGCGATCAGCGTCCGCAAGGGCACGGTCCACGCCTTGATCGGTGAGAACGGCGCCGGCAAGTCGACCCTGATGAAGATCCTCTACGGCATGCAGAAGCCGGACGAGGGCACCATCGCGATCGACGGGGAGCCGGTCACCTTCTCCAGCCCCGGCGACGCCATCGCCCGCGGCATCGGCATGGTGCACCAGCACTTCATGCTCGCCGACAACCTCACCGTGCTGGAGAACGTCGTCCTCGGCGGCGAGAAGCTCTACGGCATCGGCGGCAAGGCCCGCAAGAAGATCAGGGAGATCTCCGACGCGTACGGCCTGGGCGTGCGCCCGGACGCCCTCGTCGAGGACCTCGGCGTCGCCGACCGGCAGCGCGTGGAGATCCTCAAGGTCCTCTACCGGGGCGCCAAGATCCTCATCCTCGACGAGCCGACCGCGGTGCTCGTCCCGCAGGAAGTGGACGCGCTCTTCGACAACCTGCGCGAGCTCAAGGCCGAGGGCCTGACCGTCATCTTCATCTCGCACAAGCTGGGCGAGGTCCTGAAGGTCGCCGACGACATCACCGTCATCCGGCGCGGCACGACGGTCGGCACCGCTGACCCGCACGACCCCAAGACCACGCCCAAGCTCCTCGCCGAGCTGATGGTCGGATCCGAACTCCCCTCGCCCGAGACCCGCGAGTCCACGGTGACGACGACGCCGATGCTGCGGGTCGAGGGCCTGAGCCTGGCCGCCACCGACCCGGACGGCGTCGTCCGCGAGGTGCTCGCCGGGATCGACCTCACCATCCACAAGGGCGAGGTGCTCGGCATCGCCGGTGTGGAGGGCAACGGTCAGACGGAACTCATCGAAGCCCTCATGGGCATGAGCATCCCCGACGGCGGCACCATCACGCTCGACGGCAAGGACATCTCCACCCTCCCGACGCGCAAGCGCCGCGAAGGCGGCATCGGTTACATCCCCGAGGACCGCCACCGGCACGGCCTGCTGTTGGAGTCCCCGCTGTGGGAGAACCGCATCCTGGGTCACGTCACCGAGGAGCCCAACTCCAAGCGCGGCATCCTCGACCCGAAGGCCGTCCGCAAGGACACCGAGCGGATCGTGCGCGAGTACGACGTGCGCACGCCCGGCATCGAGGTCACCGCGGCCTCGCTCTCCGGCGGCAACCAGCAGAAGCTGATCGTCGGCCGCGAGATGAGCCACAACCCGAAGTTCCTGATCGCCGCCCACCCCACCCGTGGTGTGGACGTCGGCGCCCAGGCCCAGATCTGGGACGCGATCCGCGAGGCCCGCCGCGAGGGCCTGGCCGTGCTGCTGATCTCGGCCGACCTGGACGAGCTGATCGGCCTGTCCGACACCCTGCGCGTGATCTACCGCGGCCGCCTGGTCGCGGACGCGGACCCGGCGACCGTCACTCCGGAAGAACTCGGCACCGCCATGACGGGCGCCGCCTCCGGGCACCTGGAAGCAACCGACAACCACTCCGACGCCGGTGCCGACGCTGGTACCGCATCCCCGGAGGACGAGGCCCGATGAAGAAATTCGACAAGGACCGGCTGCTCCTCGCGATCGCCGGACCCGCGCTCGCGCTGGTCGCGGCGTTCGTACTGACCGTGGTGGTGCTGGCGGCGACGGGCGTGGACCCGATCGAGCCGCTGCGCCTGATGGTGGAGAACGCCGGTTTCCAGGATGTCCAGATCCTCATCCTGAACCAGGCGGGCACCTACTACCTCGCAGCCCTCGCCGTGGCCATCGGCTTCCGGATGAACCTCTTCAACATCGGCGTCGACGGCCAGTACCGCCTCGCGGCGATGATTTCCGCGGTGGTCGGCACGGCCGTGACGCTGCCCGGCCCGCTGCACATCCTGCTGATCGTGGTCGTCGCGATGCTGACCGGTGCCTTCTGGGCCGGCATCGCGGGCGTGCTGAAGGCCAGGCGAGGGGTGAGCGAGGTCGTCTCCACGATCATGCTGAACGCCATCGCGACCAGCCTCATCGCCTGGCTGATCCTGCCGAAGAACTTCGGCGTCCAGCCCGCGGGCTCCAACGACCTGACGACCGGCGACATCGCCGAGTCCGGCTGGTTCCCGGCGGTGACCGTCGGCGACGGCCTGGAGATCTACGGCTTCACCTTCGTGGCCTTCGCCCTCGGCATCGTCTACTGGTTCGTACTCAACCGGACCCGCTTCGGCTTCGACCTGCGCGCCACCGGCGCCAGCGAGTCCGCCGCGCAGGCCTCCGGTGTGGACGCCAAGAAGATGATCATCACCTCGATGCTGATCTCCGGCGCCGTTGCGGGCCTCTCCGGCATGCCGCAGCTGCTGGGCGAGACCCACACGTACAACCTGTCCTTCCCGCTGGGTGTTGGATTCACCGGCATCACCATCGCGCTGCTGGGTCGCAACAGCCCGGTCGGCATCCTCTTCGCCTCCTTCCTGATGGCCTTCATCGACAAGGCCTCGGCGTCGCTCGACCAGAACGGGTACGCGAAGGAGATCGGCACGATCATGAAGGGCCTGATCGTGATCGCCGTCGTCGTCTCCTACGAGCTGGTCCGCCGGTACGGGATCCGGCGCCAGCAGCAGAAGGTCGGCGAGGAGCTGGCCGCGGGCCACGCCATCAAGACCGAGAAGGAGGTCGCGGCGTGAGCACCAGTACCGTTTCCGCGACGAGTGCCGCCCCCAAGAAGCAGGCCGGCCGCCAGAAGCTCACCCTCCCCTGGATCATGCTGATCATCGCGGGCGGCCTCGCGCTGATCTCGCTGGTCCGCGTGGTCAGTGGGGCCCAGGACCTGACCTCCGTCGGTCAGGTCTCCGGCGCCCTCTCCCTCGCCGTGCCGATCGGCCTCGCCGGTCTCGGCGGCCTGTGGGCCGAGCGCGCGGGCGTCGTCAACATCGGCCTCGAAGGCATGATGATCCTCGGCACGTGGTTCGGTGCCTGGGCGGGCTACCAGTGGGGTCCGTGGACCGGCGTCGCGGCAGGCATCATCGGCGGCGCCCTTGGCGGCCTGCTGCACGCGATCATCACGATCACCTTCAACGTGAACCACATCGTCTCCGGTGTGGCCGTGAACATCCTCGCGCTCGGCTTCACGCAGTACCTCTCGAACTTCACGTTCGACAAGGCGCCGGGCGGCTCCTCCAAGCAGTCGCCGCAGGTGGAGCCGATCTACAAGATCACGGTGCCGGGGCTGTCCGACTGGATGGCCACGCTCCAGGGCAAGCACTGGTTCTTCGTCTCGGACGTGGCCGGCGTCATCGGTGGCCTGGTCACCGAGCTGTCACTGCTGACCGTCGTCGCGCTGCTGCTGATCCCGGCCACCTGGTGGGTGCTGTGGCGCACCGCCTTCGGCCTGCGCCTGCGCTCCTGCGGCGAGAACCCGGTGGCTGCCGAGTCCCTCGGCGTCAACGTCTACAAGTACAAGTACATCGCCGTGATCGTCTCCGGCGGCCTGGCGGGCCTCGGCGGTGCGTTCCTATCGATCGTCGCCAGCCCGATCTACCAGGAGGGCCAGACCGGCGGCCGCGGTTACATCGGTCTCGCCGCGATGATCTTCGGCAACTGGATGCCCGGCGGCATGGCGCTCGGTGCCGGCCTGTTCGGCTTCATCGACAGCCTCAAGCTGCGCGGCGGCGCCGAGAACGTCCACGCGCTGCTGCTCTTGGTCGCGATCGTGCTGGTGCTGGCCGCGATCTGGCAGGGCTACCGGAAGAAGTACGTCTCGGCCGGCGTCTCGGCGCTGTTCGCCGTGCTGCTCTACGTCTGGTACGCGACGACGGACTCGGTGCCGAGCCAGTTCGTGGACGCCGCGCCCTACGTCACCACCCTGCTCGTGCTCGCCCTCTCGGCGCAGCGCCTGCGGATGCCCAAGGCGGACGGCATGCCCTACCGCAAGGGCCAGGGCAAGTGACGACCGTGACCGACCCCGACTGGGACGCCCTGCGCGAGGCCGCCCGGGACGCGATGTCCCGGGCGTACGCCCCCTACTCCGGCTTCCCGGTCGGCGTCGCCGCGCTCGTCGACGACGGCCGCACCATCACCGGCTGCAACGTCGAGAACGCCAGCTACGGCCTCGGCCTGTGCGCCGAGTGCGGGCTGGTCTCCGCCCTCCAGGCCACCGGTGGCGGCCGCCTGACGCACTTCACCTGTGTCGACGGCAAGGGCGAGGTCCTGGTGCCCTGCGGGCGCTGTCGCCAGCTCCTGTACGAGTTCGGCGGCCCCGAGCTCCAGGTGGAGACGCCCGAGGGCGTCCTGCCGCTGGCGGCCATGCTGCCGCAGGCCTTCGGGCCCGACCACCTGAGATAGCCGTGCGGACGGCCCTTCGCCCTTCGGGGGGGAGGGCCGTCCTGCTTCCCCACACCTCCCTCACCCCTCATCTCTCTATGCGCGTAGAAGGAAGTCATCCCATGGACGTCATCTCCGTCATCCGGACCAAGCGTGACCGCGGCGAGCTGAGCCCCGAGCAGATCGACTGGGTCATCGACGCGTACACGCGCGGTGTCGTCGCCGACGAGCAGATGTCGGCCCTGGCCATGGCCATCCTGCTCAACGGCATGAACCGGGCCGAGATCGCCCGCTGGACCGCCGCGATGATCGCGAGCGGCGAGCGCATGAACTTCGACTCGCTCTCCCGCCCGACCGCCGACAAGCACTCCACCGGCGGCGTCGGCGACAAGATCACCCTGCCGCTGGCCCCGCTCGTCGCCGCCTGCGGCGCGGCCGTACCGCAGCTCTCCGGGCGCGGCCTCGGCCACACCGGCGGCACCCTGGACAAGCTGGAGTCCATCCCCGGCTGGCGCGCGCTGCTCTCCAACGAGGAGATGCTGCACGTCCTGGACACCACCGGCGCGGTCATCTGCGCGGCGGGCGACGGGCTGGCCCCGGCCGACAAGAAGCTGTACGCGCTGCGCGACGTCACCGGCACCGTCGAGGCGATCCCGCTGATCGCGTCCTCGATCATGTCCAAGAAGATCGCCGAGGGCACGGGCTCGCTGGTGCTGGACGTGAAGGTCGGCTCCGGCGCCTTCATGAAGAACATCGAGGACGCGCGCGAGCTGGCCTCGACGATGGTCGGCCTCGGCACCGACCACGGGGTCAAGACGGTCGCGCTGCTCACCGACATGTCCACCCCGCTCGGCCTGACCGCGGGCAACGCGCTGGAGATCCGCGAGTCGGTGGAGGTGCTCGCCGGCGGCGGCCCCTCCGACGTGGTCGAGCTGACCCTGGCGCTGGCCCGCGAGATGCTGGCGGCCGCCGGCATCCAGGGCGCGGACCCGGCGAAGGCGCTGGCCGACGGGTCGGCCATGGACGTGTGGCGCCGGATGATCGCGGCCCAGGGCGGCGACCCGGACGCGGCCCTGCCGGTGGCCCGCGAGCAGCACGTCGTCACCGCCCCCGCCTCGGGCGTGCTGACCCGCACGGACGCGTACGCCGTCGGCGTGGGCGCCTGGCGCCTGGGCGCGGGCCGCGCCCGCAAGGAGGACCCGGTGCAGGCGGGCGCGGGCATCGAGCTGCACGCGAAGCCGGGCGACGCCGTCGTGGCGGGCCAGCCCCTGATGACGCTGCACACGGACACCCCGGAGAAGTTCGAGTACGCGCTGGCGGCCCTCGACGGCTCCTTCGACATCGCCCCGGCGGGTACGTCCTTCACGGCGACCCCGATCGTGCTGGACCGCATCGCCTAGTGCGCCCGCACTCCTGAGCGACCCCGATCCCCGCCCCCGCCGATGAGTTCCGGCGGGGGCGGGGGTCATTGAGGCGTGGAGACGAAACGGTTCGTGGTGCCCGGGCCCGGAATGACGGTGGCGGAGGCCGAGGAGGCCCTCGCGCGGCTCGCCGGCGGGGCGGGGGTGGTGTGGGACGTCAGCGCCGTCACCGAGCCCGGCCTGGCGGCCGTGGAGGCCCTCGCACGGCTCGCGCTGGCCGCGCGCCGGGGCGGGGCCGCGCTGACCGTCACGGGAGCCGGAGCGGGGCTCCTGGCCCTGCTCCGGCTGACCGGGCTGGCGGGGTCAGTCGAGGTGCTCGGGGAGCCCGAAGAGGGGGAACCAGCGCGCGGTGTCCAAGAAGGCGTTGAGCCCGACGATCCGACCCTCCGAGACCTCCAGGACCTGTAGGGCCCAGGGGGCGTGTCCCCGGCCGTCCGCCGCCGGCCGGTACTGGCCGAAGGCGGGCATGCCGTTGGCCGTGGTGGGGAGCAGCCGCGAGCCGCGGCAGCCGATGCCCTGGTTCAGGTGCCAGGCGGCGATGTCCTCCGGGCCCTGGAGCCACAGGTCGAACGGCGGCATCGACAGGACGGCGTCCTCGTGCAGCAGGGTGGTCAGCCGCGAGATGTCGTACGCCTCGAAGGCGGCGAGGTACTGCTCCAGCAGCTTCGCCTGGTCGGCGTCGAGCGGGTCCGCCGCCTCGCTCGGGCGGATCCGGCCGGCGGCCAGGGTGGCCCGCGCGCGCTGGAGGGCGCTGTTGACGGAGGCCACGCTGGTCTCCAGCAGGGTGGCGACCTCGTCCGCCTTCCAGGCCAGCACCTCGCGCAGGATCAGCACCGCCCGCTGCTTGGCCGGCAGGTGTTGCAGGGCCGCGACGAAGGCGAGCCGGACGGACTCCTTGGCCAGGGCCAGCTCGGCCGGGTCGGCGGTCTGGGGGATCACCCGCGCGTCCGGCACCGGCTCCAACCAGGTCACCTCGGGGCGCTCGCTCAGGACGGCGGAGGCCTGGTGCTGCGGGGCCGTGAGGTCCATCGGGCGGGCCCGCTTCTTCCCCGCGGCCAGCAGGTCCAGGCAGACGTTGGTGGCGATGCGGTAGAGCCAGGACCGCAGCGAGGAGCGGCCCTCGAACTTCTCGTAGCTGCGCCACGCGCGGACGTAGGTGTCCTGCACCGCGTCCTCGGCGTCGAAGGCCGAGCCGAGCATCCGGTAGCAGTACCCGGTCAGCTCGGTGCGGTGCCGGTCCATCGCCGTGTCCAGCTCCGACCGCGTGGCGAGGTCACTCATGATCGTCGAACCCCCAAGTAGATCCCGATACTTGGGACGCTACCCGAGGGGTCCGACAACGGCACCGCAGGACCGGCGCGGCCTTGGGCGCCCTAGGCGGGGACCGCCGGCTGGACGGTCGGCTGGAGGCCCGGCTGGAGGGGGGAGTGGGTCACCGCGGGGCCCGGCAGGGGGCGCCGGGCGGGCAGCGGGGTCGTGCTGACCCGGGCCGTGAACAGCTCCTGGCCCTCCTGGTGGATGGCCACCCGGACCCGGCCGGTGCCCTGTTCCGGTTCCGCTTCGACCCAGCACGGGGCGTCGAGCTCGGCGAAGCGGGTGAACTTGGTGTCCATCGCCGCGGCCATGGCCCGCGCGGGCCCCGCGACCACATGGGCGGCCTGGCGGGCGGCCTCCAGCATGAGCGCGCCGGGGACGTGGTCGACGGGGTGGTCGAAGAGCACGGGGTGGTCGGTGTCCACGCGCAGCTGCCAGCGGTGCGGGGAGGTGGTGGCGGCCAGGACGACGTTCTCCCGCAGCTCGTGGCCCACCAGCTTCGGCGAGACGGGCAGCGGCACCGGCACGGCGGCGGCGAGGGCGGTGTCCACATCGGCGTAGTCGGCCCGCAGCCTGCGGTAGATGGCGGGCGCGTGGCTGCTGAAGCGGGTCTGGGCGCTGCCGAGCCAGACGCCGTCGCGCCGGGCCTCCACGTGCAGGGAGAGGGCGCCGAGTTTGCCGCGGCGCTGGACGACATCGTGGCAGTTGACGTAGAGGGTGACCTCGGCGGGCCGCAGCCGGGCCTGCAGGGCGGCCGCGCCGGGGGCTATCGCGTAGCGGAAGTACTCCCAGATCAGGTGGTGCCCGAAGGGGACGGTGTACGCGGCGTGCGAGAGCAGCGGGAAGATCTGCCGCACGGTCTCGGCGAAGAGGAGCGGGTCGTGCAGGCCGTTCTGGGAACGGTAGAAGCTGTGGGCGCGCGGCCACTGGGCGGTGATGGTGAAGGAGTCCTGGTCGTCCCGGTGCCAGCCGGTGAGCAGGACCTCCGCCAGGGCGGCCTTGTGGACGTACTCGCGGGGGACCGTGGTGGTGACGGTGGCCGGCGGTTCGGCCGGCCCGCCGAAGGGGAGCTGCGTGATGGCGGCGGACGGGTAGCGGGCGTACTCGAACTCCATGTGAATCCCCCAGAGATGGCCGTGCGAGAACCGGTGTGGAGCAGACGTGGTGCAGATGCGTCGCGGAAGCGGGGCAGGTGCGTGGCTGTACCGGAGCAGGCCGGCCGAGAGCCGTTCGGACGAGGTCCGGGGTGGCCGGCACGAATTAAACTAGAGAGTGCTCGTTTTGTTTGTCGAGCGGGAACGGGTGGAAAGTCGAGAGTGGCTTGAACTGGCTGCCAGAGGATGCGTTCATCGGAGGGAGGTCCCACCCCAGCCCTCCGGCCCGCTGGCATAACATAGAGGGCGTTCGTTTTTTTGCGAGGGGTGCTCGCACCATCCGACCCAGGCGCAAGTGGAGTGATCGTGTCGCAGGCCAGGCAAGCCCGAGCCATCCGGACCCGAGAGAAGATCCTCCGGGCTGCCGCCGAAGTGTTCGACGAACACGGTTTCTCCGGCGCCAGCATGAACAAGATCGTGCGCACGGCGGACACCACCATGGGTGCGATGTACTTCCACTTCGCCTCCAAGGAGGAGATCGCGAAGGCGGTGATGGCCGAGCAGGCCACCGACCTGTCCTTCACCGAGGGTGAGGACGGCCTGCAGCGGCTGATCTACATCAACCTCGAAGTGGCCCATCAGATGCGCACCAATGTGCTGTTCCGGGCCGGTGTGCGGCTCGCGGTGGAGCAGGGCGAGTTCGGCATGCGGGACGCGGCCCCGTACCGGCTGTGGATCGACCTCTTCCGCGGGCAGCTCGAAGCGGCGCGGCTGCGCGGGGAGTTGCTGCCCGGCGTGGACGTCGAGGACTTCGCCGAGGTGCTCGTCGGGGCCTACACGGGAACCCAGTTGATGTCGAACATCACCACCGGCCGGGAGAACCTCATAGGGCGGATCAGTGCCCTGTGGGGATACCTGCTGCCCTCCATCGCGGCCCCCGCGGTGATCTCCGGTCTGGACCTGACGGGCGACGCGCGCGTCGAGGGGCAGGGCGTGGCCAAGGTCTGAGCGGGCCCGTGAACCCCGGGAGCCGGCCGCCCCGAGCGGCCGGAGCCGGTGCCGGACCCGTCCATCCAGGGGTGTTTTCAGGCCACCGAGGGATCCTTGCCGGGTGACGAGGGCCCCGGGGCCCTGCTGTCAGACCCGGAGGAAACGGAAGTACGGGAGATTCCGGACCACAGCACCTCCCACACTTCGGCCAGCCGGCCCCGCACGCTCCACGCGTTTCCCGCGGGCGACTCGTACTGTCGCTGCGCGGACACCTCCAGGCTGGAGACGAGGCAGGCGACGAGCACCCCGACGATTTCGGGGTCGGCGCCCGCCCCCCGCTCCAGCTCGCCGCCGCCGTAGGCCCGGGCCAGCAGCGCGCGGACGGCCGGGGTCCAGGAGTCGTACCAATCGGCGGTCACCGGCAGCTCGCGCGAGAGCCGCGCGGCGGCCCGGACGACGGGCTGTTTCTCCAGCAAACGTGCGAGCGTCTGTGTCACCTCGGTGAGCGCCTCCAGCGCGGAGCCGCCCGGACCGCCGGTGGCCGCGGCCTCTTCGACGGCATCGGCCGTCAGGTCCTGACCGCGCTCGCACACCGCCTCGGCGAGGTCGTTCTTCGCCGGGAAGTGGAAGGTGAGGGCGCCGATGGTGGCCATCGCCGACCTGCTGATCCGGGTGAGGGAGGTGCCCGAGTAACCCCTTCGGGCGAACTCCTCCCCCGCCGCCTCGATGAGGAGGTTGCGGGTCCGACCCGCCCGCTCCTGCTTCGTACCCGCACGTTCGTGGTGTGTCGTCATGACTGGTCCCTTGGTGGACGGTGTCCGGCGTCGTTCCGGCCCCCCGGCCGTGCCCTGCCTACGTAGCATCCCAGAAAAACAAAGCGAGTACTCTCTATGGTGTAGAAAAAAGAGCGAGCGTTCTCTACGCTTACCGGGGAGTGAGGAGGAGATGCACGATGACTCGTAACGCACCGCGGCTCGTGGACCCGAAACTCGCCGAACTGGGAAACTTCCTCGCCGAGCGCCGGGCCGAGGTCACCCCCCAACAGGTCGGACTCCCCGGCGGAGCGGCCCGCCGGGTGCCAGGACTGCGTCGCGAGGAGGTCGCGATGCTCGCCGGCATCGGGGCCTCCTGGTACGCCTGGATCGAACAGGGCCGCGCCAAGAACGTCTCCCCGGAGATCCTCGGCGCCATCGCCCGGGTGCTCCGGCTCGACGAGGCCCAGCGCCTCTACGCCATGCGGCTGGCCGGCTACGCGGCCGTCGGTCGCCCCCAACGCTGCGCCGACGACGACCTGCCGCTGCTGCTCCAGGTCGTCGACGGCTTCCTCCCCAGCCCCGCCTACGTGCTGGACCACTGCTGGGACGTCACCGCGGCCAACGCCACCGCGGCCCGACTGCTCGGCCTCGGCGGCGAACGCTCCAACTACCTGCGCACGCTCTTCCTCGACCCCGCCGCCCGCGACCGCTTCCCCCAGTGGGACCAGGAGGCCGCCGCGGCCGTCGCCGCCTTCCGCGCCCAGGGCGGCGAGCTGCTCGCCGACGCCCGACTCGGCGCGCTGGTGCGCGAACTCACCGAACACAGCCCGGTGTTCGCCGCCCTCTGGGCCCGCCACCGGGTCGCCGACCGGGCCGACGGGGCCCAGCGGCTGCGCCACCCCGACCTGGGCGAGCTGGAGTTCACCAAGGTCTCGCTGTGCCTGAAGGGCCGGGCCGGACTCCAACTGGTCCTGCTCAGCCCGCAGTACGGAACCGCCGAGTTAACCGAGCAATGGGCCGTCTCCGGGCGGTCCGACGCGCTGACCCGCCCCCTGGGCGGGCGCGGCGCCACCGTCTGAGAAGAGGACCGATCCACCATGACGACCGCCACCCGGTGGAACACCCCGGCCACCGCGCCGCGCAGCCTGCGCTTCGGTGAGCACACCGTCACCTGGCTGCCCGACGGGTACGTGCAGCTCGACCCCCGCCGCTGGCTCCCCGACACCACGGACGCGGACTGGGCCGGCGAGAACGCCGAACTCCTGGACCCCGAAGGCTTCCTGGCGGCCTCCATCGGCGCCCTCCTGATCCAGCACGGCGACCGCGCGATGCTCGTGGACGCGGGCTTCGGTCCCCACGACATCCCCGCCGCGCACACCCACCCCGCGCTCGGCGCCCTCGTCGGCGGGCAACTCCCCGCGGCCCTCGAAGCCGTCGGCGTGGACCCCGCCAACGTCGAACTGATCGCCTTCAGCCACCTCCACGACGACCACTTCGGCTGGGCCTTCCGCCCCGGCCAGGGCCTCGCCTCCCCCTTCGGCGACGCGTCCTTCGCGGCCTCGGCCGCCGAGTGGGCCAACTGGGCCCAGCCCACGGCCGGTTCGACCCGGGTGCGGACCGTCGAGGACGGCGAGGAGATCTTCCCCGGGGTCACCGCCCAGCTGACCCCCGGCCACACCGCCGGCCACACCTCCTACGTCCTCTCCAGCGGCGAGCGCCGACTGATCGCCTTCGGCGACGTCTTCCACACCCCCGCCCAGTTCGCCCGCCCCGACTGGCGGGTGTCGATGGACGCGCTGCCCGAGCGCGGGGTCGAGTCCCGGCGCGCCCTGCTCGCCGAGCTGGCCCGCCCCGGCACCACCGCCTTCGCCAACCACTTCTCCGACGTGGTCTTCGGACGGCTCGGCGATAATTCCGGTACCCCTTGCTGGGAACCTTTGGCAGAATTTTCCTGAAAATCGTCGCGGCACTTGCAGATCTTCCGTCCCGGCTCCAGAATTCATGGAGCCGGGGCTTTCTGTGCGTGCCAGCCGGCCCTTCGCCCTGCCCCGCCTATTGGTGTTGGCAACAGGTGTCGTGCTCATAGCAGCAAGAGAGGCTGGGAAACCGCCCGGGCTGCTGAAATGATTTCTGCATGAGCCAGAGAATCGCCATTGTCGGCGCCTACGGATCTGGAAAGACCCTCCTCTCCGAGGCCCTCTCCGAAGTGACCGGACTTCCCTACACCCAGGGCACCGCCATGCGGGAGCCCATCGGCGGGGAAGGAAAGCACATCTGGAACTGGACCGAGGGTGAGCTGCTCCAGCTGACCGTGAAGCGCTACGCCGAGCGCACCCTCAACGAAGCGGCCCACCCGGCCGGCTTCATCAGTGACGGATCGATCATCCACGAGTGGGTGTTCGCCAAGCTCCGCCTGGTCCTGGGCCCGAACCCGGGCACCGAGCAGTCGGTGGACAGCCGCTTCCGCAGCGAGGTCACCGCCGCCTACGAGGACGTCGCGGACCACATCGGCAAGCTCGCGGTGCGGCACGCGAAGACCGCGTACGACGTCTTCTACCACCTGCCGATCGAATTCCCGCTGGACGAGGACAACCGCCCCATCAACGACATCTTCCGCAAGCTGTCGGACGAGGTTCTGCTGCCCGCCCTCGCGGACACCGGAATTCCGATCCACACGATCACCGGAACTCCCGCCGAGCGGCTCCAGCAGATCATCGAGATCAGCGGCCTGCCGACCGTCGTTGACATCGAAAAGGCGCTCGCGTCCGTCCAGAAGTAATACCGCTCGACCTGCGCACCCACGCGCGAAAGCGGACACGCTCCCTCGGAAAGTAGCTCCACTCGGCTCCACTCAGCTCCACTCACCCCAGGCGCCACCAGAGAAAGGTCACCGAAAATGCAGCTCGAGGTTCCCAAGTGGGGCGACAAGCCCGATCTCAAACTGGCGATATCCGGCACCTACTCGTCCGGCAAGTCGACCACCACGGAAGCCCTCTCCATCGCGACCGGCATCCCCCGGACGCACGCCAAGACCTCCCGTGAGCTGCTCGTCGACCTCGTCCCGGGCAAGACGGTGATGGAGCTCAACGCCATGGAGCTGGTCAAGCTGGGCCTGCGCCGCTACGAGGAGCGCCTCGTCAACGAGGCCGGCACCGGCGCCTTCATTTCCGACGGCGGCGTCTTCCACGAGTGGGTGTACTTCGAGGCCCGCATGCGGGTCGGCATCAACCCCGGCATGCCGTGGTGGTTCCAGACCATCAAGAAGTCCCTGGGCGTGGTCTCGAAGGGCTTCTACCAGAAGTACACGGACACCCTCGGCGACATACAGAAGGACCGCGCCAAGCGGTCCTACGACGCCTACGTCCACCTGCCCGTCGAGTTCGACATGGACCGCGACGGCCACCGTCCGGTCTCCGAGGAGTTCCGTCGGCTCTCCGACGACCTGCTCATCGGCGCGCTGGACGAGATCAAGATCCCCTACCGCGTCGTGGGCGGCCCGATCCCGCAGCGCATCGAGAAGATCGTCGAGATCTTCGAGCTGCCGATCGTCGTCCCGATCAAGGAGGCCATCGAGGAGGCGGAGCGCCGCGTGGCCGCCGACATCTCGGACCTCCAGAGCAACCTCGCGTACATGGAAGCCATGCGGAAGAAGTCCTTCGGCAAGCGGCTCGCGTACGCCTTCCGTTACTGATCCACCCGTCCTTGACCGTCCGACCGGAAGGAAATGGCGTGCCCACCAGCGTGCAGGCCAAGCCGCGTCGTCTCGGAGCGATCCTCGGCCTGTTGGCCTTCGCCCAGATGATCATCGCGATCGACTACAACATCATGTTCGTGGCCCTGCCCGACATCGGCAGCGACCTCGGATTCTCCGCCCAGAACCTGCAGTGGGTGATCTCGGCCTACTCGGTCGCCTTCGGCGGCTTCCTGCTGCTCGGCGGACGCGCCACCGACCTCTTCGGTCGCAAGAACATGTTCCTCTTCGGCCTCTTCCTCTACGCGGCCTCCTCGATCGCCGGTGGCCTGGCCACCGACTCGTGGCTGCTGGTCGCGGCCCGCGTGGTCCAGGGCCTCGGCGGCGCGTTCCTCGCACCCGCCACCCTCTCCCTGGTCACGACGCTCTTCGCCGAGGGCACCGAACGCAACCGGGCCCTCGCGGTCTGGGGCGGCGCGGGCGGCTTCGGCATGGTGCTCGGCGCCATCCTCGGCGGCATCCTGACCGACGCCTTCGGCTGGCAGGCCGTGATGTGGGTCAACGTCCTGTGCGCCGGTGCGGCCATGGCCTACGGCATCACCGCCCTGCCCACCACGGCGAAGACCAACGCCAGCGGCTTCGACCTCCCCGGGGCCGTCACCGGCACCGTGGCCTCCACGCTGCTGGTCTTCACCCTGGTCAACGGCCCCGAGGTGGGCTGGGGTTCGAGCACCACCATCGGCAGCCTGATCGCCGCCGTGGTCATGTTCGCCATCTTCCTCACCATCGAGTCGAAGACCCGCGCCCCGATGATGCCGCTGCGGCTCTTCGGCAACCGCAACGTCTCCGTCGGCACCACGATCACCTTCCTCTTCATGGCGACCTTCGGTGCCTACGCCTACTTCCTCACCCAGTACTGGCAGGTCGTCCAGGGCTACAGCGCCTGGGCCACCGGCTTCGCCTTCCTGCTCCCCTCCGGCTGCGTCCTGATCGGAACCGTGGCCGCCGGGAAGCTGATGAACTCCTACGGCGCCCGCAAGACCCTGCTGATCGCCCTCGCGGTCGGCCTGGTGGGTACCGTCGCCCTCGCCCTGACGCTGACCCAGGACAGCTCGTACGCGGTCATCGCCGCACCGCTGGTCGTCCTCTCCCTCGGCCAGGGCGTCATCTTCACGGCCATGTTCGCCGCCGCCACCACCGGCGTCGCCGACGAGGACCAGGGCATCGGCTCGGGCGTCGCCCAGACCGGCCAGCAGATCGGCGGCGCCGTCGGCCTCGCGGTCCTCATCGCCATCGCGGCCTCCGCCGCGGGCGGCGACGGGGCCACCGACCCGGCCAAGCTCACCGACGGGATCCTCGCCGCCACCTGGGCCACCGCCGCGGGCATCGCGCTGACCTTCCTGGCCACGCTCGCCCTCAAGAAGCCCTCCGCCACCCAGGTGGCCGAGGGAGCTGCCGCGCCGACCGAACAGGTCACCGCGGGAGACCCGATCACGGTGACGGCACCCGTCACCGAGCGCGTCTGACGCACCCACCCCCGCTGCGTCCGGCGCCCCGCGCGCGGCTCCCTCCTCCCAACTTCCCCCGTGGGGGAGGGGGCCGCCCGCACGGACCGCACCACCGCACCACCGCACCACCGCACCCGCACCCGCACCACCGCACGGAGAGATCGCCTACCGAGGCCCACGCACCGCACCATCCCGGCCGGAAGTGGAGAGACGCAGTGAACGGCTACCGCACCGCATTCTTCGACGTGGACGGCACTCTCACGACCGCCCCGAGCATGTTCCGCTTCCTGCGCCACTACCTCGCCGCGCTGGGCAACCCGCCCCACGAGTACACCAGTCGCCGCCGCGAGTTGAAGGCGATGAACCAGGTCGGCTGTCCCCGCACGGTCACCAACCGCGCCTACTTCGCCAACCTCGAGGGCGCCTTCGCCGCCGAGGTCTCCTTCCGCGCCGAGGACTGGTTCCGCGACGAACTGCGCTCCGGCACCTTCTTCCACGAACACGGCGTCGCCGCCCTGCGGCGCCACCAGGACGACGGCACCCGGATCGTCCTGGTCTCCGGTTCCTTCCCCGCCGTCCTCGACCCGATCGCCGAGCACCTCGGCGCCGACGAGGTCTGGTGCACCGAACCCGACATCGCCTGGGGCCGGTACACCGGCCGGCTCACCCGGCCCCCGATGCTCGCCGAGGCCAAGGCCGAGGTGGTCCGGGCCGTCGCCGCCCGCCACCGCACCACGCCGGCCGAGTGCATCGCGTACGGGGACCACATGTCCGACCTGCCGATGCTCAGGGCCGTCGGCTCCGCGGTGGTCGTCGGCGGCGACAAGGTGCTGCGCACCCACGCACGTATCCACGGGTGGTCCCTGCTGCCCGCCGCGCCGGTCCCCCCGGCGCTCGACCTGCCGCAGTGGCACAGCGACCGGCACACGGCCGCTCACGACGAGGTGAAAGAGGTGGAAAGCGTATGACGTCATGGTTCTTCGACCGGATGCGGAGCTTCGGTGAGGCCGATGCCATCGTCTTCAACGGTGTGAGTTACAGCTACGCCCAGCTGGCCAGGCTGACCGGCGAGTGGGAGAGATTCCTCGACCGGGGCGGCGTCCACGCCGGCCAGGTCGTGGCCCTGGAGGGCGTCAGCAGCGTCGAGGCCTGTGCGGGCCTCCTCGCCCTGATCGAGCGCGGCGCGATCATCGTCCCGATGACCCCGCTGCCGCCCGCCAAGCGGGCCGAGTTCCACGAGGTCGCCGAGGTGGAGACGGTCATCACGATCGACTCCCAGCAGTGGCGCCGCAGCATCGAGATCACCGGCCGCTCCTCCGAGCACGAGCTGTACGACCAGCTCCGCACGGACGGCGTCCCCGGACTGGTCCTCTTCAGCTCCGGCACCACCGGTCGCAGCAAGGCCAGCGTCCTCGACTTCTCCAAGGTCCTGTCCAAGTACGGCCCCCCGACCCGCCCCCGGCGCACCCTCGGTTTCCTCAACCTGGACCACATCGGCGGCATCAACACCCTGCTGCACACCCTCAGCCAGGGCGGCGCGCTCGTCACGATCGACGAGCGGACCCCGGACAAGGTCTGCGCGGCCATCGAGTCCAACGCCATCCAGATCCTGCCCACCACCCCGACCTTCCTCAACATGTTGCTGATCTCCCGGGCCTACGAGCGGCACGACCTGTCCTCGCTCCAGCTGGTCAGCTACGGCACCGAGCCCATGCCGGAAGGCACCCTGACCCGGCTGGGCCAGGCCCTGCCGCAGATCCGGCTCAAGCAGACCTACGGCCTGTCCGAGCTGGGCATCATGCCCACCAAGTCCCGCGACGACGGCAGCCTGTGGGTCAAGCTGGGCGGCGAGGGGTTCTCGTACCGCATCGAGGACGGGATCCTGTGGATCCGCTCCGACATGGCGATGCTCGGCTACCTCAACGCGCCGGCGCCCTTCGACGACGACGGCTTCTTCAACACCCAGGACGCCGTGGAGACGGACGGGGACTACGTCCGGATCCTGGGCCGCAAGTCCGAACTCATCAACGTCGCGGGGGAGAAGGTCTACCCCAGCGAGGTCGAGAACGTCCTGCTGGAGCTGGACTACGTCGCCGACGCCGTCGTCTCGGGCCGCCCGAGCCACGTCACCGGACAGGTCGTCAAGGCCATCGTCCGCCTCATCGCACCGGTCGAGGACGAGCGGGCGACCGCCCGGCGCATCCGCGAGTACTGCGCCCAGCGCCTGGAGGCCTTCAAGGTCCCGGTGGTGGTCGAGGTGACCACGGCGGACACGCACTCCGACCGGTTCAAGAAGATCCGGAGCGCCGTGTGAGCACGCAGCCCACCGACGAGCCCGGGGACGGGCGGGTCGCCGTCGTCAGCGGCGGCAGCCGGGGCCTGGGCCGGGCGCTGACGGAGCGACTGCTGGCCGCGGGCTGGCGGGTCGCCACCTTCAGCCGCAAGCCCAACGAGTTCACCGAGGAGAAGGCCGCGGCCCTGCCCGAGACCTTCCTGTGGCAGTCGGTGGACCTCCACGAGACGGCGCAGATCCGGCAGTTCGTCAAGGCGGTCCGCGACCGCTTCGGCCGGGTCGACCTCCTCGTGAACAACGCGGGAGTGCTCCACCAGGAGCTCTTCCTCACCCTCGCCCCCCAGCGGGTCGACGACCTGCTGGCGGCGAACCTGACCGCCCCCGTGCACCTCACCCAGGCGTGCGCCCGGCTGATGATGCGCGGCGGCGGATCCATCGTGAACATCTCCTCCATCAACGCCATCCGCGGTTACCGCGGGGTCGCCGTCTACGCGGCGGCCAAGGCGGGCCTGGAGGGGTTCGGCCGGGCACTCGCCCGGGAGCTGGGGCCCGTGGGCATCAGGGTCAACACCGTGACCCCCGGGTTCTTCGACAGCGAGCTGACCTCGGACGTCACCGAGCGGAACCGGGAAAAGATCCAGCACCGGACTCCGCTGGGCCGGCTCGGCAGCGCGGAGGAGATCGCCGACGCGGTCCTCTACCTCGCCTCTTCACACGCACGTTTCATCACCGGTCAGTCATTGGTCATCGACGGAGGAATCACATGCTGAACGAGCAGAACATCCAGCAGATCATCGAGCGCGAGATCCAGTCCGTGGTCCTCAGCTCGGAGGAGGAAGAGGTATCGCTGGACGACGAGCTGCTCAAGTCCGGGGTGAACTCGCTGATGCTCGCCCAGCTGCTGATCCAGCTGGAGACCGAGCTGGGCGTCGACCCGTTCGCCGCGGACCTGTCCATCACGGAGATACGGACGCTGCGCGAGCTGGTCGGCGCGTACGAGGCGGCCCTCGAGCGTGCGGCCTCGGCCGGTGCGACGGCGGGTGCGTGACGTGTCCGCCGTGACCCAGACGGAAACTCCCCGGAAGCTGTTCCTGAAAGCGGTCGACGACTACCTCGGTCCCGCGGAGGGCCGCTTCTTCTCCCGCGGCTACCAGCGGGCCGAGTACCTCGTCCGTGACCTCGTCTCCACGCCGGTCACCATCGAACGGCCGGGCATCCGGGCCACCGTGGACGTCAGCTACCCGGCGGACTGGTCCCGCAAGAAGAACGGTACGGACCTGCGCCCCCACCTCAGCACGGTGGACGCACTGGTCCTGGGCGTGCAGCTCGCCGAGCTGCACCTGGTCCACGCCTACGGACTGACCGGCGACGCCCGCAGCACCATGCGGCTGCGCAAGGTGGTCCTGCGGGCGGGCGGAGCGCCGCAGGAGGACCTGCTGCGGATCCCCGCCTCCTCGCGCCTGGTGCGCACCGACGACGTCCCCGGGGTCCCGGGGCGGCGGCTGTCCGTCCACGACGGCGCGGTCGGCGAGCTGCGGGTGCGCTGCGAGATCGAGCACGACGAGGGGGTGCGGGCCGAGACGGAGGCCGCCTTCCACAGCCTGGACGAGGGCCTCGGCGAGGGCGCGCGGCGCTTCTACGGCGACGGCTTCAAGCGCCGGCGCCACGTCATCCGTGACGTGGTGGTCGACATGGAGGAGCTGGGCGCCACCGCCGGGGTGCACTTCGTCCCCGGTGCCAACGAGGGCCCGGGCGGGCCCGGGGCGCTGGGCGTCGACGCGGCCACCGAACCCTCGGTCTCGCTCGTGGACGCCTTCGTGGTCAACCTCCAGCTGGTCCAGGTGCTCATGTACGAGCTGGACCAGGTGAACCGGGCCGCGAGCAACACCCTGTGGATGATGCAGACCGTGCTCACCGCGGCGGACACGGCCCTGCCGTTGCCGACCCGCGGGGACGAGGCGCAGACCGCCTCGGCACGGCTGACGGCGAAGCGGCTGCTGCCGCTGCGCGGCGGGGTGTGGCGCAGCGTGGACATCGAGGCGGGCCTCGGCGGAGTCGGCGTGCGCGCCTCGTTCGCGCACGAACTCCCGGCCGAGGCCGCGGCCTCGGCCAGCTGAGCGTGCCCGAGGCCCGCTGACCGGTCCCCTCGGCCGGTCGGCGGGCCCGGCCCCGCCCATCCAGCCTCGCCGGCGTTTGAGGCGCCCCCGGAGGGCACGAGAGCCGCACCCGGCCCCAGGCCCCAGCCCCGTTAGTCCGCCGGTCCGGTGGGGCGCTGCGGCCCGGTGGACCCTCAGGGGGCGCCTCAAACGCCGGCGGGGCTGAGGTGGCACCCCTCACCCCGCCTGGCGGGCCAACGAACCGATACACCACTAAGGAGACACCGATGCGGCTGTCCGTGTCCGGTACCTATTCCGCGGGGAAGACCTCCACGGCCACCGCCCTCGCCTCCTACACCGGTCTCGCCTTCGCCCCCGCCCGACCCATCCGGGAGATACTGCCCGACGCCGTGCCCGGCAAGGCGCTCGCCGAGGTGACGCCCGCCGAGTACCTCCAGCTCGCGGTGCGCCGGCACGTCGGCCGGGTGCAGAACGAGGCGCGGCTCGGGGCGCGGGGCGCCGGATTCGTGTCCGACGGCTCCTCGCTCCAGGAGTGGATCTACGCGGCCGCCCGCGTCCGCTTCGGGATGGACCCCGCCGCTCCCGCCGCCACCGCGCCGGCCACCGCGGCCATGGGCTTCTTCGCCGAGGCCGTCGACCAGCTCGGCCACGCGATGCGCCAGCACGTGAAGGAGACCTACGACGGCTTCGTGCACCTGCGGGCCACGGCCGGGGCGGTCAAGCCCGGTGGGCACCGCCGGATGCACCCCGACTTCCGCGCCTTCTGCGACGACATGCTGCTGCGGGCGCTGGAGGACCTCGACGTCGACTACCACGTGGTCGAGGGCACCCGCCCGGAGCGGCTGGAGAAGATCGTCGACCTGTTCGGGCTGCCCGTCGTGCGCTCCGCCGACGAGGCGATCGAGCTGGCGGCCCGCGCCTACGAGGCCATCGACTGGCGGCTGGAGGGCGAGCGCGCGCAGAGCGCCGCCTCCCTGGTCGCCGCGGCCGCGGGAGGGACCAAGTGAGCGCCTCG
The DNA here is from genome assembly GCF_055565515.1 of Streptomyces sp. NPDC028419. Taxonomy (NCBI): domain Bacteria; kingdom Bacillati; phylum Actinomycetota; class Actinomycetes; order Kitasatosporales; family Streptomycetaceae; genus Streptomyces; species Streptomyces sp. NPDC028419. The sequence continues at coordinate 70,805 of NZ_JBVHUE010000025.1, forward strand.
ACCACCGGGACCACGGGGACCGCCGGGACCGTGCCCTACGCGCGGCGCTGGCTGATGCTGCCCGTCGTGCTGGCCGCGCTCTTCATGGCCCAGTTCGACCTCTACGTCGTCAACGTCGCCGCCCCCACCCTCCAGCGGGACCTGGGCGCCGGACCGGTCGCCCTCGAACTCATCGTCGCCGGCTACGCCTTCACCTACGCCAGCGGCCTGATCACCGGCGGCCGGCTCGGCGACCTCTTCGGCTCCCGCGTGATGTTCCTCGGCGGGGCCCTCGCCTTCACCCTCGCCTCGCTGCTCTGCGGGATCGCCCAGAGCCCCGGCCAGCTCGTCACGGCCCGCCTGCTCCAGGGCGTGACCGGCGCGGCCATGGTGCCGCAGGTGCTCGCGCTGATCACCGGGGTGTTCAGCCCGGCCGAACGACCGCGCGCGCTGGCCTGGTTCGGCTTCACCGTCGGCGTCGGCGCGGTCGCCGGCCAGGTGCTCGGCGGGATGCTGCTCCAGGCGGGCTCCGACGGGCTCGGCTGGCGCGCGATCTTCCTGGTCAACGTGCCCGCCGGGCTGCTGACCTTCCTGCTCGCCCGCCGGCTGGTGCCGAAGCGGGCCGCCGGGGCCGGGGCGCGCGGCGGGCTCGACCCCGTCGGGGCCGTCGGGATCCCGGCCGGGCTCGCGCTGGCGCTCGTACCGATGATGCTCGGCGGGGCCAAGGGCTGGCCGCTGTGGACCTGGCTGTGCCTGGCCGCCGCCGTGCCCGTGCTCCTGGCGACCTTCGGGTGGGAGCGGGCGCTGGCCCGCCGGGGCGGGCGGCCGCTGCTCGACCTCTCGCTCTTCAAGATCCGCTCCTTCCACCGCGGTCTGGTGGTCAGCGGGGCGGTCTTCGGCGCCTTCTTCAGCTTCATGTTCGCGCTGACGCTGGTGCTCCAGTCCGGCCTCGGGCTGAGCCCGCTGGCCGCCGGCTTCTCCTTCGCCCCGCTCGGCCTCGCCTTCGCCGGGGCCTCCATGGCCGCGCGGCGGATCCCGCCCGCGCGGGCCGCCCGTACGGTCCTGGGCGGCACGCTGGTCGCCGCCGCCGGACTGGTCGTGCTGCTGGGCGAACTCACCTGGGCCGCCGACCGGATCAGCGCCCTGCGGCTGCTGCTGCCGATGGTCCTCATCGGCCTCGGCAACGGGCTCGCCGTGCCCGCCCTGACCGGCGCGGTGCTCACCGGAGTCGGGCCCGGCCAGGCCGGGGCCGCCGCCGGGGTGCTCACCACGGCCCAGCAGTTCGCCAGCGCGGCCGGTGTGGCCCTGCTCGGCTCCGTCTTCTTCTCGGTGCTCGGCTCCGGTGAGGGACCCAGCGCCTACGCGATCGCCCTGCGCTGGGTCGCCGGGATCGGGCTGGTCCTGGTGCTGGTCGCGGCCGCCGCGAGCCGGGCGCTGCCCCGGCCGCAGGACGAGACCGCGGCCGGGGCCGGGGCCGAGGACGCGCACGTCAAGGACCCGTCGAAGATTCTGGGGAAGGTGTGACATGCCGGGGACGGCCCTGAGTGTGGAGGAGCGCAAGGCCAAGGCCGCGCAGCTCTTCGAACGGATCATCACGCACGGCGAGCTGCACCTCGCCGACGACCTCTTCCACGAGGACTTCACCTGGCCGCAGTTCGGCCTGCACGGGCCCGAGGGGGTGCGCACCTGGGTGCGGGCCTTCCGGACCTCCTTCCCCGACATGGTGGACACCGTCGTCGAGCAGTGGGCCGAGGGGGACACCGTCATCTCCCGGGTGGAGTGCACCGCCACCCAGCTCGGCGCCTTCCGCGGGCTGCCGCCCAGCGGCCGCAAGGCCACCTTCGGGGCGCTGGGCATCGACCGGTTCCGCGGGGACAAGATCATCGAGCGGTCGGCGCACTTCGACCTCGCCGACCTGATGCGCAAGTACGGCCACACGGAACTCCAAGTGCCCCCGCAGGACAAGCCGTGAGGCCCGCACCGTTCGACTACGTCCGCCCCGCCAGCGCGGCGGAGGCCGTGTGGGCGCTGGCCGCGGCCCACGAGGCCGGGCGCGACGCCCGGGTGCTCGCGGGCGGCCAGTCGCTCGTCCCGCTGCTGAACCGCCGCGCGCTGCGGCCCGACCTGATCGTCGACCTCGGCCGGGTGCCCGCGCTCACCGGCATCCAGACCGGCCGGCGCGGCGTCCGCATCGGCGCCCTCACCCCGCACGCCACCGTCGAGCGCAGCACCGACCCCGAGCTGAACCGGCGGCTGCCGGTGCTGCCCGAGGCGGCCGCGCTGATCGGGCAGTTGCCGGTGCGGGTGCGCGGGACCGTCGGCGGCAGCCTCGCGCACGCCGACCCCGGCGCCGAGTGGTGCCTGCTCGCGGTGCTGCTGAGCGCCGAGCTGACCCTGCTGGGGCCGGCCGGCACGCGGGTGGTGGGCGCCGACGCCTTCCTGCGCGGGCGCCACCGCACCGCCCTGCGGCCGGGGGAGATCCTGGTCGAGGTGCGCTTCCCGGTCGCCGAGCCCGCCGCGGCCCTCGTCGAGTACGCCGTCCAGCCCGGCCGGATCCCGGAAGCGGCCGCCGCCGCGGCCCTGGTCCTGGACGCCGACGGGCGGATCGGCTCCGCCCGCCTCGCCCTGGCGGGACCGCTGGAACGCCCGATGCGGGTCCCGGCCGCCGAGGCCCTGCTGATCGGGGCGCGCCCCGGCCAGGAGAGCTTCGCGGTGGCCGCCGCCAAGGCCGTGCGGATCACCGGCGCCACCGGTGACCTGGGCACCCTGGCCGCCGTACTGGCCCGCCGGGCGCTCGCCGAGTCCGCCGCCCGGGCCGCCGTCCTGGCCCCTTTGCGCCGCGGCAGACTGGAGCTGATGCCGGTATGACCCCCTCGGCCTCGGGATCCGTCTCCGCCCCGACCCCCCTCACCGCCGCCGCCCGCGCCGTGCCCGTGGCGCTGACCGTCAACGGCGAGCGCCGCGCCCTGGACGTCGAGGCCCGGCGCAGCCTGGCCGACGTGCTGCGCCGCGACCTGCGGCTCACCGGCACCCAGGTGGGCTGCGAGACCGGGGTGTGCGGTTCCTGCACGGTGCTGCTCGACGACGAGCCGGTGCGGTCCTGCGCGCTGCTCGCCGTGCAGGCCGACGGCGGCCGCGTGGAGACCGTCGAGTCCCTCGCCGCGCCGGACGGTGAACTGGGCGCGGTCCAGGCCGCGTTCCGCGACCACTTCGCGGTCCAGTGCGGCTTCTGCACCCCCGGGTTCCTGATGCTCGCGACCGCGCTGCTGCGCCGCGATCCCGAACCGGACCGCGGTGCGGTGCGGGCCTGCGTCTCGGCGAACCTGTGCCGCTGCACCGGCTACCAGTCGATCGTGGACGCGGTGTCGGCCGCCGCGGGGGCGGCCCGCGCCGAGGAGACGCCGTGAGCACCGGCGCCGTGACCCGTGGGGCCGCGACCGGCGGCGCCGTCGGGCGGTCCGTGCCCCGGTTGGAGGACGACCGGCTGCTGCGCGGCCGCGGCCGCTTCCACGACGCGGTGGCGCGCCCCGGCCAGCTGTGGCTGCGCGTCGTACGCTCCCCCCTGGCGCACGCCCGGATCCTCGGCGTGGACACCGCGCGGGCCGCCGCCCTGCCCGGGGTGGCGGCCGTGCTCACCGCCGCCGACCTACCGCCGGACCTGCGGATACCGGTCCGCCAACCGCACCCCGGGATGGACTTCACCGCCTACCTCCAGCCGCCGCTCGCCACCGGGTACGTCCGGTACGCGGGGGAGCCGGTGGCCGTCGTCCTCGCCGAGGACCCCTACGTCGCGGAGGACGCCGCCGAGCTGGTCGCCCTGGACCTGGCGGAGCTGCCCCCGGCGCTGGACGCCCGTACGGCCGCGGCCGGGCCCGGGCCCGTATCCCTGGCCGGGGCGCCGCCGGCCCAAGTGGGCACCGTCGACTTCACCTACGGGGACGTGGACGCGGCCTTCGCCGCGGCCGCCCACGTGGTCCGCGCCGACCTGCGCACCGGCCGGCACAGCGGCACCCCGCTGGAGCCGCGCGGCCTGTTCGCCGAGCTGGAGGACCCGGGCGGACCGGACGAGCGGATCGTGGTACGGGGCGCGGCCAAGATCCCGCACATCAACCGGCGGGTCCTGGCCTCCCTCCTCGACGTCCCCGAACACCGCATCCACATGCGGGAGACGGACGCGGGCGGCAGCTTCGGCATCCGCGGCGAGTTCTATCCCGAGGACTTCCTCGTGCCCTTCCTGTGCCGGCGCACCGGGCGCCCGGTCAAGTGGTCCGAGGACCGGGCCGAGCACATGAGCGCCGCCAACCACGCGCGCGAGCAGGAGCACCGGATCGAGCTGGCCTTCGACGCGGACGGGCTGCTGCTCGGGCTGCGCGACGAGGCCTGGCTGGACAACGGCGCCTACGTGCGCACCCACGGCGCGGTCGTCGCGGCGCTCACCGCGTCGATGATCTCGGGCGCCTACCGGATCCCCGCGTGCAGCTCGCGCGTGCACATCGTCACCACCAACAAGACCCCGATCGGCACCTACCGGGCGCCGGGCCGCTTCCAGCACAACTTCGTGCGCGAGCATGCGCTGGACCTGGCGGCCACCCAACTGGGCGTCGATCCGGTCGAGTTGCGCCGACGCAATCTGCTCACGGGCGGTGAACTCCCGCACCGGCGGCCGATGCAGGTCTTCGGCTCGCCCCTGATCCTCGACGGCAAGGACCACCTGGAGCACTTCGACAAGGCGCTCGCCGCGGTCGGTTACGCCCGATGGCGCGAGGAGGCGCGGGACGCCCGGGCCGCGGGACGCCTCGTCGGCACCGGCTGCGCGGTCATCCTGGAGAAGGCCGGGCTCGGCTACGACAGCGCGGTCGTCGACATCGGAGTGACCGGCGCGGTCCGGGTCGCGATGGGCGGCGCCAACGTCGGGCAGGGCATCGAGACCGTGATGGCGCAGATCGCCGCCGACGAACTCGGCGTACCGGTGGCCGCGGTGCGGGTCGTGCTCTCCGACACCGACGTCCTGCCCGACGGCGGCGGCACCTTCGGCAGCCGCTCCACGGTCGTCGGCGGCGAGGCCGTGCGCCGCGCGGCGGCGGCGGTGCGCGAGAAGGCGGTCCGGGTGGCCGCGGGCCTGCTGGAGGTCCCGCCGGGATCCGTGCGTCCCGTACCCGGCGGGCTCGGCTCGACCGACTCCCCGGCCGAGATCGGCTGGCCCGCGCTCGCCGCGGCGGCGTTCACCCCGCGGTGGATCCGCACCGGCGAGGAGGTCGGCCTGATCGGCCGGGCGACGTACGCCGCGGACGGCATGACGTACCCCTACGGCGCCCACTTCGCGCAGGTCGAGGTCGACCCGGGCACCGGCGCGGTGCGGCTGCTGCGGTACGCGATGACCTACGAGATCGGGCGCGCGGTGCACCCCGAGGCGGTGCGCGGCCAGCTCGTCGGCGGCGCCGTCCAGGGGATCGGCGGCGCGCTGTCCGAGGAGTTCCGCTACGACGCGCGCGGCCGCCCGCTGTCCCTGACCCTGGACGACTACCTGTGGCCGCGCGCCGCCGATCTCCCCGAGATCCAGGTGGAGATCTACGAGGACGCCCCGGCCCCGGGCAACCCACTGGGCCTGCGCGGAGCCGGCGAGGGGGGCACCGCGGGCAGCGGGGCCGTCGTCGCGGGCGCCGTACGGGACGCCCTGGGCCTGCCCGGCGACGTCGGCGCCCTCCCGCTGCACCCCGCGCGGGTGCGCTCCCTGATGTCCCACCCCCTGATGTCCCACCCCTTTATGTCCCACCCCTTTATGTCCCCGCACCACCACACCCCGCACCACGACTCGAAGGAGGAGCTGTGACAGCGAACCAAGCGGTTCTCGACTGGCTCAATACCGAACCCGACTGGGACGCACCGGACGAAGGTCCGGGCGCCCCGGTCTCCGACGGCCCTGTCTCCGTGGACGTGACCGCACCCTCGGCGGCCACGCTCGCGGCGGCGACGGCGGCCGAGCGGATGGAACTGGTCACCGACTACGTGCGCCGGGAGGTCGCCCGTTCCGTGGGCGTCACCCCGGCCGCGCTGGACACCGAGCGGACGCTGGTCAGCGTGGGCATCGGCTCGATGCTGGGGCTGGAGCTCCAGTACCGGCTGAAGTCCTCGCTCGGCGTCGCACCCGAACTGACGGAGCTGCTCATGGCCAAGGACACGCACGCGCTGGCGGCCATGGTCGTCGCGCTGCTCGGGTCCGGCGGATGACCGCGAAGCTGGCGCCGCCGGCCGGCGCTGATGTCTGGTTGCTGCGGCAGCCGAAGCCGGACGACATCACCGGCGTGCTGGAGATGACCGAACTGGACGAGAACGAACTCCAGCGGGCCCGCGCCTGTCGCCGCCAGTCCGGCGGCTACCTGTACGCGGCGGCGCACATCGCGCTGCGCCGGGTACTCGCCACGTACGTGGGAGAACCGGCCGGGTCGCTGGAGTTCGGCCGCGGTCCCTGCCCGTGCTGCGACAAGCAGCACGGGCGGCCGATCCTCCTGCGACCCACCTCCGACCTGCACTTCTCGCTGTCGCACAGCAGCGGGATCGTGCTGATCGGGGTGGCCTCCGTACCCATCGGCGTCGACGTCGAGAAGGTACCGACGGCCGAGACGGCCCGGGTGTGCACCGCCGCGTTGCACGCGGACGAGCGCGCCGAGCTGGCCGAGGTTCCCGAATGCGCGGGCACCTCCGCCTTCGGGCGACTGTGGACCCGCAAGGAGGCCTACCTCAAGGGGCTGGGCACCGGCCTGGGCCGGGACCTGTCCCTGGACTACCTGGGGTGGGAGACCGATCGGCACCCCAAGGGCTGGTCGGTGGTCGACGTACCGGCCGGCCCCCGCCACACGGCGGCGGCCGCGATCGGCTACGACGGCGCCCCGGCGGGCCCGGTGACCCTGCGCTGGCTCCCGATGGAGAGCCTGTTCAGCGGTACCCGCGCCAACCTGGCGAACCGCGACTCGGTCCTCGCGGAGCTGGCCGCCTGACCCCGCCCCGCCCCCGGGCCCCGCGCAAGAGAATCCCCCGACCGGGAAGCCGTCCCGGCCGGGGGATTCTCGCGCTCGAAGCGAGCGGCGGGCCGTCAGGGCGGACCGATAGGGTGCTTCGTCATCGGCGGGACGGGTGGGGGCTGTGATGGTGCAGGGGCAGGACGACGCATGGGCGACCCGGTTGAGCGGCGCGGTCGGCAACGGCCGTTACGCGCTGGGGCGGTTGCTGGGCAGCGGCGGCATGGCCGCCGTCCACCAGGCGCACGACACCCGGCTGGACCGGGTCGTGGCGATCAAGACGATGCATGCCGAACTGGGCAGCGACCAGGGCTTTTTGAAGCGGTTCGAGCGCGAGGCGCAGATCGTCGCGCGCATCAACCATCCGAACGTCGTCGCCGTCCATGACAGCGGCGAACAGGAGATGCCGGACGGGGGGCCGCCGGTGGCGTACATCGTCATGGAGTACGTGGCGGGCCGCTCGCTCGGCGAGGTGCTGCGGGACGAGGCGGGGCCCCGCGGGGGGCTGGATCCCGAGCGGGCGCTGGCGCTCACCTCGGACGTCCTGGCGGCGCTGGCCGCCAGCCACGAACTGGGCCTGGTCCACCGGGACATCAAGCCCGCGAACGTCATGCTGACGGACCGCGGCGTGGTCAAGGTGATGGACTTCGGCATCGCCCGCGCCCAGCAGGACGACCGACCCGTCACCCAGCTCACCCGGACCGGTTCGGTGATCGGCACGCCGCACTACCTGTCCCCCGAGCAGGCGCAGGCGCTGCCACTGGACGGCCGATCGGACCTGTATGCGGTCGGGGTGATGCTGTTCCAACTGCTGACCGGCCAACTCCCCTTCGACGGGGACTCGTTCACCGCGATCGCGGTCAAGCACGTGACGCAACCGCCGCCGCTCCTCGCGGACCGGGGGTGGGAGGCGCCGCCCGCGGTGCAGCTGCTGGTGTCCCGGGCGCTGGAGAAGGATCCGGCGCGGCGGTTCGCGACGGCTCAGGAGATGCGGGCCGAGGTGGACCGGCTACGGGGCGTCCAGGCGCCGCTGCGGGCCCCGTTCGACGCGCAGGTGCCGGCGGCCGTACCGACGCAGCCGGCATGGCCGCCGCGCCCGGTCCCGCCGCTGCCGCAGGGCACGCCGAGGACCAGGCCGCCCGTGGGCATCGCCGCCGGGCTGCTCGCGCTGGTCACCGCCGGCCTGCTGGCGGCGTTCGCCGTCCTCAACATCGCGCAGGCCGGCGCGGACGTCCCGTGGACGGACGTGATGCGGATGAATGTGACCGGAGGGTTCGTCTCCGCCGCGGTGCTGGCGCTGTTGGGGGCGCTCACGCCCACCCGCACCGCCGCCGCCCGAGCCCTGGCCGCCGTCTGCCTGCTGTTCGCGGTGACGACCCTCGTCCTGCAGCCACTGCTCGGCGTGAGCTTCGACGTGAGCTTCGGCGCCCAGTTCGACTTCGTGTTCGGCTTCCACAAGCCGACCGGCGTGCTGCTCGGCCTCGCCACCATCTTCGAACTGCTGACCGCGAGCACCGCCGCCGCGAGCGCCATCCTGCGATCGAGAGCGCGCTAGGCGGTCCCCTGCCGGCCCCCACGGAGTGGGCCTCGCGGCCCGCGCCGCGGAGCCCCGCCCCCGCCGCCCCCGGCCACGCGCGAGCCACCCCGCCGCGCGGGGCCGGATCACACGAAAGCGGCGAGACACTGGCCCGTGACGACCGGTACTGGGCTTCCTGGGCGGACTGGCTGCACGTCTCCCGGCACACACTGTCGGCCCTGGTGGGGGCCGTGGTCGTGGACGGCCGGGACAACGCGGATGCGCTGCGGTTGCTGCGGCCGGGGATCGACATCGGCGCCGAATACCGCGCCCGCGAGGCCGCGGGCCAGGGCGAGCGGCTCGACGAGAGCGACCTGTACGACGACGTCCGGCCGGCCCTGACCGGCCTGCGGCAGCTCGGACTGAGGGTCGTGATCGCCGGGAACCAGACGGCCAGGGCCGGAGACCTGCTGCGGGCGCTGGACCTGCCGGTCGACCTGGTGGCCACCTCGGGGGAGTGGGGCGTGGCGAAGCCCTCGCCCGCGTTCTTCCGGCAGGTGCTGGAGGTGTCGCAGGCCCCGGCGGACCAGACGCTGTACGTGGGCGACCACCCTGCGAACGACATCCACCCGGCCAAGGCGGCGGGCCTGCGCACCGCCCACCTCCGGCGCGGCCCCTGGGGCTTCTGGTGGGCCGACGCCCCGGCCGTGCGGGCCGCAGCGGACTGGTCCGTGGATTCGCTCACGGAGCTTGCCTCGATCGTCAAGGTGTAGGAGAGGGGGGCGAGTTCCGAGGCTCTGTCCGCCTGTCTTCACTACCGCGACGGCCTTCACTGAGGATCATGGCGCGGCGGGATCGTCACCGATCTGGAGTTCGCCGGTAGACGTCCATCGGCGGGCGCGCGGCGGCGAGATCCTTCGCCCGGTCGAAGCGTTCTCGTACGTTCTGCGTGTCCGGTGAGCGGTAGCGTCTTCAGGGGGACCAACTCACGGAAGGGATGGTTACTGGATGCCGCACAGCACCGACACCGCCAAGGGGAACGCGCCGCATGGGCTGATCCTCGACTTTGCAGGAGTGCTCACCGCCAACCCCCTCCCTGTCCACCGTGCGTGGTGCGTGTCGGAAGGGCTGGCCCCGGAGGCGTGGCGCAGCACCCTCAACGATCACCCGGAAGGGCGACGCCTGTACGCGGCCCTGGAGGTCGGGGAGATCGGGCAGGCCGAGTGGAACGACGGCACGGCCGCCTTGCTGGGGGCGCACGTGGACCCGGTGAACCTGATGGGCCGGGCGTGGGCCGAGGTGCCTGCGGCTCGGCGGATGGCCGCCCTCGCCCGTGCGGCACGGGCAGCTGGTCATCGGGTCGCCCTGCTGTCCAACAGCTTCGGCCTGGACCCGTTCAACCCGTACGAGCACGTCGGAATATGGGACCTGTTCGATGTACATGTCGTCTCCGAACTGGTTGGCATGGCCAAACCTGATCCGGCGATCTACCGGCTGGCCCTGGACCGGATCGGCCTGCCCGCCGAGCGATGCGTGTTCGTGGACGATCACGCGGTGAACCTTCCGCCGGCCGCCGAGCTGGGAATCATCACCGTCCACGCCACCGGTGAGGAGGAGGCCGTTGCGGAGCTTGAGGCCCTTCTGGGAGTCAGCGCGGTCCTTGCCGCGTGACCGCAACTTCCGTCTGAACGCGAGCTGTCGGCGCCACCGCCCTTGCCAGTACCGTCCGTGTGGGGCCAATCACGCGGAGGTGCTGGAGCATGCAGTGGTCGGAGTACACCACCTCTGAGCGGTTGAAGACGCTGCGCGGCGGGATGACGCAGGAGCAGTTGGCGGAAGCCGCCTCCGTGTCCGTCGGCGTGGTCCGCAAGCTGGAACGCGGCGGTACCGCGTCGCTGCCGTCGCTCCTGTCCATCGCCGATGCGCTCGGCACGGACATCGCCGTGCTCCTGGGCCAGCAGGCGCCCCGCCGGTCCATGGACCGCGACGAGCGGGCCGCGCTGCGGACGGTGTCCGCGGCCACCCACGATGCCGCCATCGGCATCCCCGCCGACATCGAGCCGGGCACCCTTGAGGAACTGCGTGCCGTCGTCCGGCGGGCGGACGAAGCCTATTGGGCAGGCCAGTACACCGAACTCGGTACGCTCTTGGGCCGGCTCCTCCCCGAGGCGCGGGCCCGGTTCGATGCCGCCGAGGTGGCGGAGAGGGAGGCCGCCGCCGGCGTCCTGATCGACACCTTCCAGACGGCGGGGATGGCCGCGAACGTGCTGGGCTCCCGCGATCTGGCGTACGCGGCGCTGACGTACGGCCGTCAGATCGCCGTGCAGGCCGGGGACGACCTCCGCGACGCCCACCTGGCCGCGACCACCGCGTGGGTCAACCTGCGCGATGGCCGCACCACGCAAGGGTTCGCCCTTGCCGCTGCGCAGGCCGACCGGATCGAACCCAAGATGAGCGAACACGACCCCGACCGGCTGAGCGTGTACGGGCAGCTCGTCACGAACGCCGCTGTGGCTGCTTCCCGGGGTGGTGCGAGCGAGGAGAGTGCCCGCGAGTACCTCTCCCAGGCACACGCCGTGGCTGCCCGAATCGGTGAGGAGCACGCCCGCGGCGCCCACGCCCAGCCGTACGGGCCCATGTACGCGGCCACCCAGGCCATGAGCATCGCCGTGGCCCTCGGCGACACCTCCGGGGCGCTGCGGCTCATGGACACGGTCCGACTGGACGACACCGTGCCGCTGGCCACCCGTGCCCGCTACGGCCTGGACGTCGCCCTCACCCATGTGGAATGCCGACGTTGGGAGGCCGCCGCCGACACCCTCGAAGCCGTCTGCACGATGGCCCCCGGATGGGTGCGCCACCAGATGCTCCCCGGCGTCATCGTCGGCCGGCTCGCCGGGGTTTCCGTCGGTCGCTTGCGCGGACTCGCCAACGCGGCGGGGGTTTCTCTAGGGGTGCGCTGACCGCCCGGCGCGGGTGCAACGTCCCGTAGCACCCGAGCGGCTGCCATCAGCCCGACTGCTACGGGGCGTTGCACAAGCCCGGCTGCCGGGCCCTGCGCTGCCACGCCCCGTGGCACTGGAACCGGGCACCCACTGTCGCCGCTACCACGGGCCGTGTCTGGGCGCGCGTGGCGGTGCGCAGCAGTCTTATGGGCATGCCGACCAAACCGCCCAGCGGCCTCGGGCATGTGCCCGTCGCCGTCTACGCCTGCGCCGCCATCGCCACCGCCGTCCGTGAAGGTGAGAAACGCGCTCGTCACTACGCCGAGGCCCGGCACTGGCACGTTGCCGGGGCGTGGTCCGATCCCGACCCCGCGGTACCGCTCGATGAGCGGCCCGGCTGGCAGGCCATAACGTCCGCCCTGTCGACCGGAATGATCCGGGGAATCATCGTCACCGACGTCACCGACGTCGCCACCCAGTTCGCCGGTCTCGGAGTCCTCATCCGCGACCGTGGCGGGTTCCTCGTGCACGTCGCAGGCGGCCGACCTCGCCGGAATCCGGGCCAGCTCCAGCGGCTCCGAGACATCGCCGACGCCTCCTCGCGGGGCGACACCCCTCAGTCGGACGTCCCATGAACGCCGAGCTGCCTTGGGTCGGCGACCTGGTGGACGACGCACAGGGACGGCGGGCGATCGTCACCGACGTGACAGAGGCCGGGACCGTGTGGGTGCTGCGGCCCGTGGGCGGCGGCTTCACCGCCCAGTGGCAGACCACTCACCCCGACAGCCTCGAAGTGATCGCTCGCCGTGGCGAGCACACCACCCCTTGAGCACCCTGCCATGCCCGCGCACCCCGACCGGAAAGGTGGAGCCCCGTGTACGCGTTCGGTCTCTGTATCGACCAGCAGTACCTGATCCCCGGCCTGGCCGCCGTCACCGGCCTCGCTGACAGCCTCACCCCGGCCGCCCGACGGGATGCCGCCCTGCGCATCCTCACCCTCGACCTGGGCCCCGTTCAGGCGCTACTCCTCGCCGATCTCGCCAAGCGCGTCGGCTTCAGCTCCTTCGACCTGCGTCACTCTCCTCCGCTGCGTGCCTCCCGTATGGCGGACGACGCGTACATCACCGTCACCACCTACCTGCGGTTCGAGTTCACGCCCGGCTTCGTCCGCCGCCCTTATCTGATCTACGTCGACGCCGACGTACTCGTACGCGGAGACCTCACCGTGCCCCTGGGCACCCTCGGGCCGGGTGAGCTCGGTGCCGTGCGCGACGAGTTCAACCCGGCCGTGGGTCAATGCCCGGCCCTGCCCGGCGCGGCCGAACGATGGCCCCACCTGCGAGGCCGCTGCTACTACAACGCCGGCATGCTGTGGGCCCACACCCGCGACCTGCGGCGACTGCGGGACGGCGTTGAGCGTGTCCTCCTCGGTGGCCGACGCCACATCCTCCACAACGACCAGGACGCCCTGAACCTGTGGCTCCTCACCAACGGTCGGGTCCGCCCGGTCGAGGGCGCATTCAACCGCTTCGAGGTCGGTCGGTTCCTCGAACGCGGCAACTGGGTGCGCCGAGTCGTCACCCGCCCGCTGCGGCCTGATCCGACCGCCCACCTCATCCATTTCGTCGGCCCCGAGAAGCCATGGCAGACCACCTGCCCGGTAACGGACGACGTTCGTGAGTACCGGACGCACCTGGCCCACGCCATGAGGCATGTCCGCCGTCTCGGCGCGGTCGGCATCGAACCGGCGGGTATCCGGTGAACCCGCAGGTTCCGTCGGCGGTCGCCCGTGCCTGCACCACCCTGATCGGCGTCTCGGCCCGCGCTACGGAGCGCCTGACGGCCGGCACGCGAACGGCCGTGTACCGGACCGACCTCACCGACGGCCGCAGCGTCGTGGTCAAGCTGTACGCGTCCACCGCACGGCGCAACGCGATCAGCGAGGCTGCGGCGATCCGGTCCGTAGGCGCTCACGTGCCCGTGCCGCCCGTCCTCGGTTGCGGCGTACTTCCCGGTTACGGGTCGACGGCGCTCATCACGGCCGACCTCGGCCCGCTCACCCTCGGCAGTGCTCTCCGCTCGGGGCGAGTCCCCGACGGCCGCGCTTCGAGGGACCTCGGCGGCCTCCTCGGCCGCCTGCACCGGGCTCCGGTCCGAGCAGCCGCGCCGCGCAGGGCCTTCCATGAACAGGTCTCCTCCCTGGGCCGACGCTGCCCGCCCGGCACCCTGGACCGCATCGCTCCCACCCTGGCGACCATCGCCGACTCCCCCCACACGGCCCCGGTGTGGTGCCACGGCGACCTGCACTTCGACAACGTCGTGATCTCCGCCCCCCGCGGGGTGCGCCACCTGGTCGACTTCACCGACGCCGCCCCCGGCCCCCGTGAGTCCGACGTCGCGCAGACGCTCGTCATGACCAACGCCTTCACCACCATGAGGCTCGACGTGATCACCGGCGCCTACCCGCTGGCCCTTGATCCCCACCTGCTGAACGCGTGGGCCGTCTTCCACACCGTCCGTTGCTGGGCGCACTCCACCACAGGAGACGGTCGAGCCATGTGGTCGACCCGTGTGAACGACCTCACCCGAAGCAACCCCCGCCTCTTCCGCACCCCCCGTACGGAAAGGACGAGCCGATGACCACCCCGGCCCTGTCGGTAGTGATTCCGGCGTACAACGAGGTCGCCTACCTGCCCCGATACCTGCCCTCCGTCCTTGGCTCCCTGGGCCGTTGGGAGGAAGCCACCGGCCACACCGGCGAGGTGATCGTGGTGGACAACGCCAGTACCGATGCCACCGCCGACATGGCCGCCTCCTACGGCGTCCGCGTCGTGTCTGAAGCCGTCCGCAACATCGGCCGTGTCCGCAACACCGGTGCGGCTGCGGCCCGTAGCGGGCGGCTGTTCTTCACCGACGCCGACGTGGCGCTGCCCCTGGAGGCGGTCACTGCCGCCGCGGCTGCCGTGGACGCCGGCGCCGTCGGCGGCGCCATCCCTCCGCTCTACACCCCCGACCGGCTCGGCGCCCGCCTCCTGTGCGCCTACTGGGACCACTACCGCACACGTCGCGGCGGGGCCCAGGGGGTCAACCAGTTCTGCACCGCCGATGCGTTCCACCACGTAGGCGGCTATCGCGACGACCTGTTCATGGGTGAGGACGTGGAGTTCTTCGCCCGCCTCACCGCCCACGGACAGGCCACCGGCCGTCCCGTGAAGATCTTGGACGACCTGCGGGTACGGCCCTCCACCCGCCGCTACGACCAGTGGTCGAGCCTCCGGATGCTCTGGTGGCAGAACCCCGTCACCGCCCGCCTCCGTCTCGGATCCCCCCGCATGTGGCGCCACTGGTACGAGTCCACTGTCCGATGACGAAGGAGGCCCCAGTGAGTCCGCTCCTGCCCGTGCCGGACGCGACCGGCATCTACACCTTCCCCGACGACCTCGCCCACGCCCACCAGTCCTGGACCGACCGGCTCGCCGACCGCCACCGGTCCCACGACCACGGCGTACTGGAACTGGCCGCCCCGCACACCGGTCTGCCGTACTACATCGAGGCGCGCACCCCCACCGGCCGCCCCGTCCTCGTCATCGAACCGCATCACGACGACTTTGCCCTCTCCGCCTCCGGCACCTTCCTCGCTCACCCCCGCCCGCTCACCGTGGTCACGGTTTTCACCCGATCCAGAAGCGTCCACCCCGCATTGGAGGCCACGTACACCACTCAGTGGGCTGTCTCGGAGCTGAGGGATCGCGAAGCCGCTGCCTCCCTGGCCCCGTTCGCCGCCCGCCGTCGAATCCTCGGCCGGAAGGACGCCGAAGCTCCCTACCGGCCCTTCAGCCCCCAGACACTCGACCAGGTCACCGACGAACTCCGCGAGATCACCGAAGCCCACCCGAACGCCGAACTCCTCGCTCCCGCAGCCGTCACCCGCCACCCTGACCACCTTCTCGTCCACGCAGCCGCCGTCCGCCTCGGCTGCCGCTGGTTCTGGGAAGACCTCGCCTTCTGGCCCACGTACGCGCTCGCCGACTGCGACCACCACCTGTTCCGCGCCCGGACCGGGGCGGCCATGGTCCCCGAACTGGTCGACATCACCAGCACCGTCCTGGACAAGGTCACCGTCCTGCGGATGCACGGCTCCCAGATGCACCCGGAGCGCAAGCAGTACCGGCCGATCCGGCACGCCTTCACCGCCGCCACTGACCTCCTCGACGGAACCGGAACCTACGCCGAGCGCTTCTACCGGTCGGAGCCGAAGTGAAGATCATCGCCCTTGAAGGCCCGTCCTACGCCGGAAAGTCCACTGCGATACGCCACCTGCGCCAAACCTCCCTCGGCGTTCGTGCGTTCGTCTCCGACTGCTACGTCAAGCACATCGGGCATCGCGGCGACATCCCCCCTGCCCGCACCGACTCCCCGGCGGCCCAGCTGGCCGCGTTCGAGACGTTCATGGAGATCGAAGCCGTCCGAGTCTCCGCGGCTATTGCCGGTGGCCTGCCGCTCGTCATCCTGGAGCGCTCCGTGGACACCCTCCTCGCCCACGCCCACGCTCTCGACCTCCTCTTCGAGTACGGAGTGCACCACCGGCTCCGCGACCGGTTGCAGACCCTCCCGTTCCTGCGGCCCGATCACACCCTTTACCTCGACGTGCCCGCCGAAGTCCTCCACCTGCGCCGCAAGACCGCCGGCCACACCGCAGCCGAGTCCGACTACTTCCTCCACGAACCCGGATTCCTGGACCACGCCCGCGACTACTTCGTGCACGCCGCCACACCGCCCGTGTCGCGGGAGGTCACCGTCATGGCTGCCGACATCGGCCCGGCCGACGTCGCGCAGGCCGTGGAAGCCCTCGTCACCTTCTGGGCGAGGTGACAGGTAGATGCCCACCGCCCTGTTCGCCTGGCGCCGTACGCCTCCCCCGTTCCGCATCGGCGGCGCGGAAGTCACCCAGCAACTCCTCGCCGAAGAACTCGCCGTTGCCGGATGGCGCGTCGCCTACCTCGGCTCTCACGAAGCCCCCTGGGACGGCAGCACTCAGCGCACTGACATGCGCGCCTACCTTGATGCCCACCGCGCCCCGTACGTGGACGCGCGCGGGACCTTGCGCTACCGGTGGAACGGAGTGGACTGCATCGCCGTCCCCCAGGACCGCGTGGAGCCCATCCTGGGGAGCATGCTCGCCGGCCTGCGGCCCGATACCGTGTTCACCTCGCAGGAGGGCGCCGCCCAGCTCGTCGCGCAGGCCCGGCCGTCGGCCCTGGTGGCGGGTCTGCTGCACTCCGTATCCGCCACCGGCCTCGGGGTCCTCGCAGGCCACCCCCACTACGGTCTCGCCGTGTCGGAGTTCGTCCGGCACAGTGCGCCTCGTGCGGACGGAACCCGCCTCGCGGTGCTCTACCCGCCGTTCGCCCCGCCCGCTCCGCGCCAGGACGCCCCCCGTTCCGCTTCAGTGCTCATGGTCAACCCGATCCCCGCCAAAGGCTCCGCCCTGCTGCACCAGCTCATCCCACTCATGCCGGAGCAGCACTTCACCCTGGTCGAAGGCTGGTGGAACACTGCCGCCGACTTCTCCGCCTACCCGAACGTGACCTTCGTACCCCGCGTTCACGACATGGGACCGCTCTACCGTGGCCACAGGCTGCTCCTGGTGCCCTCCGCGGTGGACGACGCCTTCCCCCGGGTGATCATCGAGGCCGCCTTGCACGCCACGGCGAGCATCGGCACCGACCGGGGCGGCATCCCCGAGGCCATCGGCGGCGCCGGGATCGTCCTGCCCCACACAGCCGGGCCCCAGACCTGGGCGCGGGCGATCCGCGAAGCCGATCACCAGACTCTGGGCATCCAAGCCCGGCAGAGGGCGGTACGACTCACGCGGCCCTGCCTGCCAGAACTTCGGGCCCTCGGGATCTAAACGACTCCGGCGAACGCGTACTCCACCTGGTCGAGCCGGTCCGTCCACCAGTGGAGGAGGGCCTCGTCGGCGGTGAAGAGGTCATCGCAGGAGTGGTCACCCCGGTCGTAGTGGAATTCGAGCTGCCAGAAGTCCGTCATCCGCTTCCACCACAGCCGGCGCGCACCGTCGACCAGCACGACCGCCTCCAGCGGGACCACCGACCGGTAGCCGTCTACGAACGCCGACACCCGGCCAAGGTCGAACACGCCGTCCACGCCGAACTGCACCTGCGCCGTCCGTACGACTTCCTCGGCGTACGGGCGTACACCGAGCCGGTCCCAGTCCAGGACGGCGGCCAGCTCACCGCCCGCCCACAGCAGATTCCGGAACTGGAAGTCACCGTGCGTCCAGCCGTGCGGCCCCGCCGGAGCATCCCCCTCGGGACGCAGGTGGGCGTGCTTGCCGAGCAGGACCCGGCGCCGTTCGAGGGCACTCCCGGCGACGGCGTCGAACGCATCGCCCACCCCGCGACACCGAACGGCTTCCGCGAGCCGGTCGGCTTTCTGCAGCGCGTGCTCCGGTGCGGTCACGTCGGCGGTGACCGCACCGGGCACGGCAGACAGCACCTGTCCGCCGGCAGCGCGCCCGAGCGCCACATGAAGGCGGGCGAGCATCTCGCCGAGCGCGGCCACCTGCGACAGGGTGAGGTCGGTTCCACGGACGTGCTCCCCGGCGGACCACGGGAAGAGGCAGTACCCGTCGCCGTTGATCTCGGCGACGGTGTCACCCGAAGCTGTGGCCACCGGAGCGCACACAGGGATGCCGTCGTCAGCGAGGGAGGAAAGGACAGAGAGGTTGCGGCGCAGTCGGTCGAGCGGCACGTCTGTGACCCGCTTGAGAGCGAACCGCCCGGCAGGAGTTTCCAACCGCCAGTTCACATTCATCAGGCCCTCGGCCAGATGGTGTCGGTCCAGCACATCGCCGAAACCGAACGCACCGATCAGCTCCGCAAGATCATCAGCGGGGATGTGCGTCCTGTCCGTCGCGGTCGTGTCAGTCACCCGGCGACGATACGCGAGCCCGGCACCCGCATGCACAAGGATCACCGCCATCTCCACCTCGGCAGGGTGTGCCCGGGATGCCTGGAGCGGATCGCGGCCCCAGGTGCGCGCGGCGATGCCCCTGACCTCGGCGGCCATCGCCGGATACGGCGTGCCGATGGTGGTTCAAGTGAACCTCGCCGAGCGGGTGTTCAGGGCCAACCGGTGGTCCATCGATCCGAGTGCCGACCTGACCTGACCCCCTCCCGGAGGTGACAAAGTCGTTGCGGGGGCGCCTAGGGGTCGCAAAACATAGAGAACACTCGCTATTCTTTATTTCGCTGGCCAACCGACCCGACCCGCCTCGCCGGAGGGAGCTGCCCGCCATGCCGACCGCCGACTTACTCGCCCGGCGTCTCTTCCACTGCCTGCCCCGTACCGATCAGCGCCGTTGGGCCGGTGCCTACCTGTCCGGGCTGTTGGGTACGCCCGGAAAGAAGTCCGTGCGGAACATGGCGCGGTCCACCGCCGCGCTCGGAGCCGCCTCGCAGTCGCTGCACCAGGTCGTCAACGCCAGTACCTGGGACTGGAATCCGGTCCGTCGGGAGCTGGCCGCCTGGTGCGGGGAGCAGGCCGGGGCACGGGCGCTGCGCATGGTGCCCGTGGTGATTCCCAAGCGCGGCCAGTGCTCCGCCGGAGTGCACCGCCGCTTCGACCCCGCGGGCGGGCGCACCCTGAGCTGCCAGCTCGCGCTCGGGCTCTTCCTCGTCACCGACCACGGCAGCGTTCCGGTCGACTGGAGGCTGGTGCTGCCCGGCCGCTGGAGCGAGGACGACGAGCTGTGCGAGCGGGCCCGGATACCGGCCGCCGCCCGCACCTCCCCGGCCGCCCCCGCCTCCCACCCCGGGCTCGGCCTCGACCAGGCCGCCGAGGCCGCCGCCGCACACGCGGCCGCCGCCGGCGTGCCCGTCGTCGCCGAGGCCGCCACCGAGGCCCCCCTCGACGCGGTGCGGCTGATCGCCGGCCTCGCCGGACGCAGCCTGGGCTTCGCCGTCTCCGTACCGCTCGGCACGCCCGTCCTGTGCGGTCCGCCCGGCGACCGCGCGCCCCACACCACCACCGTCGCCCGGCTCGCCGCCCGCCTCGGCCCCGCCTCCTCCCCGCTCGCGGGCGGGCGACTGCGCCGGGCGCCCGCGCTCATCCGCGTCCCCGGGGTGGCCCGACCGCTGGCGCTGCTCACCGAATGGGACCCGGCCACCCCGGAACGGCCGGTGAAGCACTGGATCGCCGACCCCGACGGCCGCACCCTGGCCGCCACCCGGTTCTCCCTGTCGGCCGCCGCCTCGCTGTCGCTGGCCACCTCGATGGACGTGCTGGAGGAGTGCGGGCTGCTCGACTTCGAGGGGCGCTCCTTCCCCGGGTGGCACCGACACATGACCCTCGTCTCGGCCGCCGCCGCCCACCGCCTGCTGGGCGGATCGCGGCGCGCCGCCGCCCGCCCCGCGCGGGCCCCCGAGCCCGCACCGCCCCGCGTGCCCGCCCGCGTCAGTGGCCAAGTCCGCGCCCGGGCCCACGCGTTCAGCGGCTGACCGTGCTCCGCGCCCCGTGCCCGAGGATGCCACCCAAGGAGTCGAAATGACCGTCGATACGGCGGCAGCCCCCATCCGCGCGATCAAGCTGCCCGCCCTCACCGCCCTGCCCGCCGTCACCGCGCTGCGCCCGGTCACGCTGCCCGCCCCGGCCTCGGCCCTGATGACCGGCTGCGTGCCCGTGCACGCGCTGCTGGACGCCGAGTCACCCCGGCTGGCCGGGGTGGACCAGGACCACGTACGGCTGCTCGCGGGCCTGGAGACGGAGCTGCCGCCGATCGTCGTCCACCGCTCCACCCTGCGGGTGATAGACGGTATGCACCGGCTCCACGCGGCCCGGCTGCGCGGCCGCGAGTCCATCGCCGTCCGCTGGTTCGACGGCACCCGCCCCGAAGCCTTCCTGCTGGCCGTCGAGGCGAACAACCGGCACGGGCTGCCGCTGACCCTCTCCGACCGCCGCGAGTCCGCCCGCCGCATCCTGCGCGCCTGGCCCGAGTGGTCGGACCGGGCGGTCGCCGCCAAGGTCGGGCTGTCCGGCAAGACCGTGGGCGTGCTGCGCCGCACCGCCGCCGAGAACGGCGAGGCCGGGGCCCCCGGGGAACTGCCCGCCGCCCGGGTCGGCTGCGACGGCCGGGCCCGCCCGCTCAACGCCACCGAGGGCCGGCTGCGGGCCATGGACTACCTCGCGGTCCGCCCCGAGGCCTCGCTCCGCGAGATCGCCCGCTCCGCCGGCATATCGGTGGAGACCGCCCGGGACGTGCGCGACCGGCTCGGCCGCGGCGAGGGTCCCCTGCCCGGCAGCGGCGCGGGGGCGCGTACGGGCGCCGGTACGGGAGCGCGCGGCGCCGGCCCCGGCGGGCGTACGGGCGTACGGGCCCCCGCGCCGGACGGTGAGGGCGGCGCCCGGCGCCCCGACCGCGCCGCCCTCGACGTCCCCCTCGTCCTGGACTCCCTCAAGCGCGACCCCACCCTCAAGTACAGCGACGAGGGTCGCGCGATGATCCGCTGGCTGGAGGCCCGGATGATCCGCGAGGGCGAGAGCGGAGTGGTGCTGCGCGCCCCCGACCACCAGGCCCCCAAGATCGCCGCCATGGCCCGCGCCTGCGCCGCGCACTGGGCCGAGATAGCCGCGGAACTGGAACACCGCGGCGCGAGGTCGGCCACCGACGCGAACTGAACAACCGCTGAGAGAAGATGAGTTGACACGATGACGACCACCGCGAACACCACCACCGCGACGAACGCGAAGAATCCGTGGGCCGCGCTGGCGGCCCTCTGTGTCGGCTTCTTCCTGATCATGATGGACACGACGATCGTGACCGTCGCGATCCCCGGCATCATGAGCGGCCTGGACGCCGACCTGAACCAGATCACCTGGGTGCACAGCGTCTACCTGCTCACCTACGCCGTGCCCCTGCTCGTCGCCGGACGGCTCGGCGACCGCTTCGGCCGCAAGCCCGTCTTCCTGGCCGGCATGGCCGTCTTCACCGCCGCCTCCCTGTGGTGCGGGCTGTCCGGCAGCGCCGACATGCTGATGGCCGCCCGCGCCGTACAGGGCGTCGGAGCCGCGCTGATGGCTCCGCAGACCATGGCCTTCGTGACCACGCTCTTCCCGCCCCACCGGCGCGGCGCGGCCCTCGGCGTCTGGGGCGCCGTCGCGGGCCTGGCCACCACGGTGGGCCCGCTGCTCGGCGGCTTCCTCGTCGGCTCCGCGGGCTGGCAGTGGATCTTCCTGGTCAACGTGCCGATCGGCCTCGCCGGGCTCGCCATGACCGCGAAACTGGTCCCCGGCGGCCAGCCCCGCAACCACCGCCGCTTCGACCTGCTCGGCACCCTGCTCTCCGGACTCGGCCTGTTCGCCCTCGTGTTCGGCCTGCAGAACGGCCAGCACTACGACTGGGGCACCGTCGCCGGACCGGTCACCGTGCCGATGGTCATCGCCGCCGGCGTGGTGCTGCTCGTCGTCTTCGTGCTCTGGCAGCGCTTCAACCCGCGCGAGCCGCTGATGCCGCTCTCCCTCTTCCGGCGCCGGCACTTCTCCACCGCCGCCTTCGCCGCGGCCGCCATCGGCTTCGCCGTCACCGGCCTCTACCTGCCGCTCACCCTCTACATGCAGGCGGTCATGGAGCTCTCCCCGCAGCAGGCCGGGCTGCTCATGGTGCCCGTCGCCGTCTCCAGCGGGCTGGCCGGGCCGCTGGCCGGCACCCTCTCCGACCGGGTCCCCGGCAAATGGGTGGTCCTCGCCGGATTCCTGGTCTTCGCGGCGGGGCTGGGCATGATCGTGCTGGCGATGCGCCCCGAGGGCGGGGTCTGGCAGCTCGCCGGCGCGCTGTTCTTCGCCGGGATCGGCACCGGCGCCGCCTTCGCGCCCATGGCCAATGTGGCCACCGGCACGCTGCCCGTCACGGAGATCGGCGCGGGGGCCGGGATGTACAACTCGATCCGCCAGGTCGGCTGCGTCATCGGCGCCGCCGCCGTCGGCGTGCTGATGCAGGCGCAGTTGTCCTCCCGCCTCGCCACCGAGACCCTCGCCGAGAACGCCACCACCGCCGAACGCCACGCGTTCCACGAGGGGTTGGCGCAGGCGTCGGGAACGACCCTGCTGCTTCCCGTGGTAGTCCTGCTCGTGGGCGCGCTCGCCTGCCTGCTCATGCCGTCCGGAAAGTCCGCGCACGCGAGCGAAAGCGCCGCGAAGCCGCTGGACGCCCCGAATTCCGACCTGCAAAAGGTCGGCTGAACCACCGCATCGCGTGCCATCGAAAGGAATAGTCCTGATGTCCCATGACAACACCCGGATTGACTTCACCTCCCTTACGGATTCGGTGACCGGACCGGTATTCACCCCCGGGCAGGAGGGCTACGAGGAGGAACTCACCGGATTCCAGACCGGTTACCGGCACGACCCCGCCGCCGTCCTCGGCGCGGCCGACGCCGAGGACGTCCGCCTCGCGGTCGCCTTCGCCGCCGAGCACGGGATCGCCGTCACCGTCCAGTCCACCGGGCACGGCGTCACCGTCCTGGACCGCGGCGGCCTGGTCATCAACACCCGGCGCCTCACCGAGGTCACCGTCGACCCCGCGGCGCGCACCGCCCGCATCGGGGCCGGCGCCCGCTGGGAGCAGGTCGTCGAGCGGACGGCCCCGCACGGGCTGGCCCCGCTGAGCGGTTCCGCCGGGCACGTCGGCGTGGTCGGTTACACCCTGGCGGGCGGACTCGGGCTGCTGGCCCGCGAGTTCGGCTACGCCGCCGACCTGGTCGAGGCCGTCGAGGTGGTCACCGCCGACGGACAGGCCCGCCGGGTCACCGCCGACAGCGACCCCGACCTGTTCTGGGCGCTGCGCGGCGGCCGGGACAACTTCGGCATCGTCACCGCCCTGGAGATCTCGCTGCTGCCGGTCGCCACGGTCTACGGCGGCGGCATGTACTTCGACGCCGCCCAGGCCGATCTGGTCCTGGAGCAGTTCCGGAGCTGGACCGCGACCGCCCCCGAGAGCGTCACCGCCTCCCTCGGCATGATCGAGTACCCGCCGATCCCGGTGTTCCCCGAGCCGCTGCGCGGCCGCCACGTCGTGCACGTCCGCTTCGCCACCACCGACCTGGCCGCCGGCCCCGAACTGGTCGCCCCCTGGCGCTCCTTCGGCGCCGAGATCATCCACGAGCACCTCGGTGAGCTGGCCTACCCCGAGGTCGGCTCGATCTACGCCGAGCCGACCTTCTCGCACGCCTACGACGGCAACAGCGTCCTGCTGAGCGAGCTGACCCCCGAGGTCCTGGCGGCCGTACGCACCCTGGCCGGGCCCGGAGCGCCGGTGGACTGCATCGTCGACCTGCGGCACATGGGCGGGGCCCTGGCGCGCCAGCCCGCCGTGCCCAACGCGGTGCCGTTCCGCGAGGCCGCCTACATCCTGCGCGTCCTGTCCGGCTCGGACGAGGCGCCGCTGGCCGAGATCCGCGCCGCGCACGCGGCCCTGGACGAGGCCGTCGCGCCCTGGACCCTGGGCCGCTCGCTGAACTTCGTCTACGGCGAGCGCACCGCCGACGCCTACGCGGGCGAGCTGTACGACCCGGCCACCCGGGCCCGGCTGGCCAAGCTCAAGGGCGTCTACGACCCGGCCAACCTCTTCCGCACCAACTTGAACATCGAGCCCGCCGCGTAGCACGCGCCCGGCGCAGCGACAGCGCCCCGGGACCGGATCGATCCGGTCCCGGGGCGCTGACGTGCGCGGGCGGGTCAGGCGGCGGGGGAGCCCAGGCCCACGCGGTTGCCCGCGGGGTCGCGCACGTACGCCACGCGCTCGCCCCACGGGGTGTTCTCCGGCTCCTGGACCACCGGGGCGCCCGCGGCCCGCAGGGCGTCCACGGTGACGTCGACGGCCTCCACGAAGACGAACAGGTCCACCCCGCCCGACGGCAGGTCGACGGCCTTGTCGTCCCGGCTCACCGCCAGCTCCGCGTCGTCGCGGCGCAGGGCGACGAAGTCCGGTTCTCCCTGCGCCGGGTGGCGGTGCCCGGCCCGGAAGCCGAGCCGCTCGTAGAAGGCGGCGGTGGCCCCCACCCGGCGGGCGCGCAGCACGGGGAAGGCGCGCCGCACCACGGCGGGGGCGGCGGGCCGCGAAGGGGTGATGGGGAGCGAGGAGTGGGCCCCGCTCACGCCGCGGACCCCTCGGCGCCGCGGTCGGCGTACAGCTTCCACACCGGCAGCCGGGTGCGGCCCTTCTCGTCCAGCTCGGGGCGCCGGCCGGTGCGCTCGAAGAACTTCTCCATGCCGACCGCGACGCCCGCGTACTCCGACAGCTCCAGCGAGGTGATCGTCCAGCCCGCCGCCGTCAGCGTCGCGCGCAGCTCCTCCTCGGACACCGACAGCGGCGCGGGCATGCCGCCGGGCACGTCGGCGAAGCACAGCACGCTCAGCCGCGCCCCGGGGCGGGTGACCCGGTGCAGGGCGGCCGCGTACAGGGGGCGGGCGGCCGCCGGCAGGGTGTGGAAGAGGGCGCTGTCCAGGACGGAGTCGAAGCGGCCCTCGTAACCGGTCAGGGCGGTCGCGTCGGCCACGGCGAACTCGATGTCGAGGTCGCCGGCCCGGGCGCGGGCCTGCTCGATGGCGGCGGAGGCGGCGTCGACGGCGGTGACCTTGTAGCCGCGGCCGGCCAGGAAGACGGCGTTGTCGCCGGGGCCGCAGCCCACGTCGAGGACCGCGCCGCTGAAGCGACCCAGTCGCTCCAGCTCCACCACGTCGGGCTGGGCCTCGCCGATGTCCCACGGGACGACCTTGATGGCGGCCCCTTCGAGCAGTTCGCCGCCCGTGTAGACGGCGTTGAAGTCGGCGGCGGCGTAGTCGTAAGTCTGTTCCGTGGCGCTCACGCGAATCTCCTTGCGGTGAATTCGATCTCGGGGATCCGTAGGTGCGGGATTCACGGCAGTATCACCCGCCAACTCCCGTGTCCGAAACGGTGGTTGGTGTCCGAGCGAGGTGTCTGCGGACGCCCTTCCGTGTCCGTCCGAGGAAATTCCGCACTTGGACGGGGTGTCCGAATTCCTTTCATGGACAGGCCGCTGCGCGTCGGGATGAATGGAGCACAAGCCTCACCGACGGGTTAAGGAGCCGCAGTGACTTCCGCAGTGACAGGAAAGGTCTGGTTCATCACCGGGACGTCCCGGGGCTTCGGCCGGGTCTGGGCCGAGGCCGCCCTCGAACGGGGCGACAAGGTCGCCGCCACCGCCCGCGACCTCGCCTCCCTCGACCCCCTCGTCGAGGCGTACGGCGAGGCGGTCCTGCCCCTGCGGCTCGACATCCGCGACCGGGACGCGGCCTTCGCCGCCGTCGCCGCCGCCCACGCCCACTTCGGCCGGATCGACGTGGTCGTGAACAACGCGGGCTACGGACTCTTCGGCGCGGTGGAGGACGTCACCGAGGAGCAGGCCCGCGCGCAGCTCGACACCAACCTCTTCGGCACGCTGTGGGTGACCCAGGCCGTCCTGCCGGTCCTGCGGGCCCAGGGCAGCGGACACATCCTCCAGATGTCCAGCATCGCCGGACTCGCGTCCTGGCCGATGCTCGGCCTCTACCACGCCTCCAAGTGGGCGATCGAGGGCCTGACCGACTCCCTCGCCCAGGAGGTGGGCCGCTTCGGCATCCACGTCACCCTGGTCGAGCCGGGCCCGTACAAGACGGACTGGCGCGGGAGTTCGGCCGTATGGGCCGAGCCCTCCGAGGCGTACGCCGACTTCGCCAAGGCCCCCTCGGCGGGCTCCGCCCCCGGCGACCCGGCCGCCACGGCCGGCCCCGTCCTGGAGCTGGTCGACCACCCGGACCCGCCGCTGCGCGTCCTGCTCGGCGCGACCGTGCTGGACACGATCACCACCGCCTACGAGGAGCGCCTCGCCGGGTGGAAGCAGTGGGACGCCCTCGCCCGCGCCGCCCAGGGCAACTGAGCCCCCCTTACATAGCCCGACACCGAGCCAGAACCCTCGAAGGGAAGAAGACCGTGCAGAGTGAAGCCGTGAACGGCGTGGCCCCGGGCCGCGAGGAGCTGGTGGCCCGGGCGGCCGCACTGCGCGCGGGCCTGTGGGAGGACGCACCGCAGAGCGACGGCGCGCGGCGGCTGACCGGGCGGAGCATCGACGCGGTCACCGACGCGGGCCTGATGCGGCTCATGACCCCGCAGCGCCTGGGCGGCTACGAGGCCGACATCCGCACCCTGCTGGAGGTCGCCACCGAGGTGGGCCGCGGGTGCAGCTCCACGGCCTGGATCACCGGCGTGCTGAACGCGGGCAACTTCGTCGCCTCCCTCTTCCCCCGCCAGGTCCAGGACGAGGTGTGGAGCCTGAACCCGGACGCCCGCACCGCCCTCGTGCTCGGGATGCCCGCCCGCGGGGTCGAGAGCGCCGACGGCGGGGTGCTGGTCACCGGCGAGTGGGCCTACGTCTCCGGTTCGCTGCACGCCGACTGGGTGGGCGTGCTGATCGCGCGGCCGGTCGAGGGCTCCGACCCGGTCGTCCACTTCGCCCTGATGCGGGCCGACGAGGTCGAGATCAAGGACACCTGGCACTTCGCCGGGATGCGCGGCACCGGCAGCAACACCGTCGTCGCCTCCGGGGTCTTCGTACCCGAGCGCCGCCTGCTGCCCTACCTGCCGCTGCTCAACGGCGAGACGGACGGGCTGGTCGACCCCGCCCACCGCTACCGCAACAGCCTGGTCGGCCTCTTCTCCATCGGCCTGCTCGGCTCGCTGCTCGGCGGGGCCACCGCCGCCTTCGACTTCGTCCGCGAGTCGGCCCCCAAGCGGCCCGCCGCCGGGTCCCGCTACCCGAACCAGGCCGAGTCGCCCTCGCTCCAGCTGGACCTGGCCGAAGCCGCCACGAAGATCGAGACGGCGAAGCTGCTGGCCGCCAAGGTCGCCGACGCGGCCGACGCGGCCGCCTACGCCGGGGAGTTCGCGGACGTCCTGGTCCGGGCCGCCGCCCGGCAGTACTCCACGCAGGTCGCCCAGCTCTGTCGGGAGGCCGTGGACGTGCTGATGACGGCCTACGGCTCCTCCGCCTTCAACGAGGCCAACCCGCTCCAGCGGATCTGGCGCGACGTGAACGTCGGCAGCCGCCACGCGGGCTTCGGCATGGGCATCCCGCAGCAGCTCTACGGCCGGGCCCTGGTCGGCCGCGACCCGCGCGAGATCAGCCTGCTGGTCTGACCGCCGCCCTCCTCCCACCCGAAAGGAACACCGTGTCTTTCGAGCAGACGGCAGACGAGCAGGCGGTCCGCGAGCACAACCGGAGCATCGTCGAGCAGTACATGAACACCCGCGGCGAGGACCGCCTGCGCCGCCACCTCCTCTTCACCGAGGACGGCGTCGGCGGCCTGTGGACCAACGAGACCGGCCACCCGATCACCATCACCGGCCGCGACCGGCTCGGCGAGCACGCGGTGTGGTCCCTGCGCTGCTTCCCCGACTGGGCCTGGACGGACGTCGAGATCTTCTCCACCCAGGACCCGAACCGCTTCTGGGTCGAGTGCCGGGGCGAAGGAAAGATCGTCTACCCCGGGTATCCCGTCGGTCACTACACCAATCACTTCATCCACTCCTTCCTCTTCGAGGACGGAAAGATCAAGCAGCAGCGCGAGTTCATGAACCCCTGCCAGCAGTTCCGCGCCCTCGGGATCGACGTCCCGCAGGTACGGCGCGAAGGAATCCCCACGTAGTAAGGAGATGCCCGATGCCCGGCCTGCCCCCCGTCGCGTCCTATCCGCTGCCCACCGCCGCGGAACTGCCCGCCAACACCGTTTCCTGGACCCCTGACCCCGGCCGGGCCGTGCTGCTCGTCCACGACATGCAGCGCTACTTCCTGGCCGCCCTGCCCGACCCGCTGCGCGCCGACCTCGTGCACAACGCCTCGCAGCTCCGCAAGCGCGCCGCCGCCCTCGACGTCCCCGTCGCCTACACGGCGCAGCCCGGCCGGATGTCCGACGAACAGCGCGGCCTGCTCAAGGACTTCTGGGGTCCGGGCATGCGGACCGGGGACGCGGACCGCGAGGTGGTCGCCGAGCTGGCGCCCGACATCGAGGACTGGGTCTTCACCAAGTGGCGCTACAGCGCCTTCTTCCGCTCCGGCCTGCTGGAGCGGATGCGCGCCGAGGGCCGCGACCAGCTGATCCTGTGCGGGGTCTACGCCCACATCGGGGTGCTCGCCACCGCCATGGACGCCTTCAGCAACGACATCCAGCCCTTCCTCGTCGCCGACGCCGTCGCCGACTTCTCCGCCCCCGACCACGCCCGCGCCCTGGAGTACGTCGCCCAGCGCTGCGGCCGGGTCGTCACCGCCGGGGAGGTCTTCGCGTGAACAGAGACCTGCTCGCCCGGATCCTGGCCGGAGACGTCCACGACTTCGCCCTGCTGCACCGGCCCGAGCTCGCCCCCGACGCCGTCGAGGTGCTCGCCGGCGCCGTGCACACCCCGGCCGCGCTGGCCGACGTACCGCTGGACGCCGACCAGGTGCTCGTGGTCGTGCCCTACCGCCAGCTCGCCGAGCGCGGGTTCGCCGCGCCCGACGACGGCGCCCCGCTGCTCGCGATGACCGTCACCGAACGCCAGACGGTCCCGCTCGCCGCGCTGCCCGACCGGATCGCCGACCAGCCGGTGCACCTGAGCGGCGGCGGCTTCGACGTCGACGACGAGCAGTACGCGGCGACCGTGCGGCGGATCATCACCGACGAGATCGGCACCGGCGCCGGCTCCAACTTCGTCATCAAGCGCAGCTACACCGCGCGCATCGAGGACCACGCCCCGCGGCGGACCGCGCCCGCCCTCTTCCGCCGGCTGCTGGAACGCGAACAGGGGGCCTACTGGACCTTCGCCATCCACACCGGCGGGCGGACCTTCGTCGGCGCCACCCCCGAACGGCACGTCTCCCTCGCCGGCGGCACCGCCGTCATGAACCCCATCAGCGGCACCTACCGCTACCCGCCCACCGGGCCCACCCTCGACGGGGTCACCCGCTTCCTCGCCGACCGCAAGGAAGCCGACGAGCTGTACATGGTCGTCGACGAGGAACTGAAGATGATGGCCCGGATCTGCGCCGACGGCGGCCGGGTCACCGGACCCCACCTCAAGGAGATGGCCCGCCTCGCGCACACCGAGTACTTCATCGAGGGCACCACGGAGCGCGACGTGCGGGAGATCCTGCACGAGACGATGTTCGCGCCGACCGTCACCGGCAGCCCCCTGGAGAGCGCGGCCCGCGTCATCCGGCGCCACGAGCCCGAGGGCCGCGGCTACTACGGCGGGATCGCCGCCCTCATCGGCCGCGACCCCGCGGGCGGGCGCACCCTGGACTCCGCGATCCTGATCCGCACCGCCGACATCGACGCGGACGGCCGGATGCGGATCGGCGTCGGCGCCACCCTGGTGCGCCACTCCGACCCCGAGTCGGAGGTCGCCGAGACCCGCGCCAAGGCCGCCGGGCTGCTCAGCGCCCTGGAATCCGGCACCGCGGTGCGCTTCGCCGCGCACCCCGAGGTGCGGGCGGCCCTGGCGGCCCGCAACACCGGGATCGCCTCCTTCTGGTTGCGCGGCTGCGCCGAGCGCGGCGACCGCGGGGCGTGGGAGCCCCGCCTCGCCGGGCTGCGCGCGCTGGTCGTCGACGCGGAGGACACCTTCACCGCGATGATCGGCCAGCAGCTCGCCTCGCTCGGCCTGGAGGTGAGCGTCCGCCGCTTCGACCAGCCCTACGACGCGGCCGCCCACGACCTGGTCGTCCTCGGCCCCGGCCCCGGCGATCCGCGCGACGGCGCCGACCCGCGGATCGTGCACCTGAACGCGCTCGCCGGACAACTCCTGGAACAGGGAAGGCCGTTCATCGCGGTCTGCCTCAGCCACCAGGTGCTCAGCCTGCGCCTGGGCCTCCCGCTGGTCCGCCGCGCCACCCCCAACCAGGGCGTGCAGCGGCAGATCGACCTCTTCGGGACGGCCGAGCGGGTGGGCTTCTACAACACGTACGCCGCCCAGAGCGCCGAGGACGAGATCGACGCGGGTGACCTCGGCATCGTCGAGGTCAGCCGCGACCCGCACACCCGCGAGGTGCACGCCCTGCGCGGAGCGCGCTTCGCCTCCATGCAGTTCCACGCCGAATCGGTGCTCACCGTCGACGGCCCCCGGATCCTCGGGCAGGCCCTGCTGCGGGCCCTGGGGTCGCTGGAGGTGGCGGCCCGATGAGGGTGGACATCGCCTGGTGGGAGCTGGCCGGGACCGGCGCGAGCATCGACTCGCTGCGCGAGCACCTGCGCGAGGAGGCCGTGGACGCCTGGGTCGACGTGCCCGGGCTGGTCCTCAAGCTGTGGGTCGCCGACCGGCCCGGCAACCGGTGGGGGGCCGTGATGCTCTGGACCGAGCGTCCCCCCACCGACACCCTGCCCGCCAACCGGGCCGCCGAGCTGATCGGCGGCCCGCCCACGCACCGCTCGCGGTTCGAGGTCGAAGCCGCGGTGGAGGGCGTACACCCCCTCGTCACCCTCCACGGGCTCGGCGCCGCTTTCGCCGACGCCACCTCACTCAGTCAGGGAGCGCTTCCCCATGCATGACTACATGGTCGTGGATGCCTTCGCGCGCAACCCGCTCGAAGGCAACCCCGTGGCCGTCTTCTTCGGCAGCGAGGACCTCACGTCGGACCGGATGCAGGCCATCGCCCGGGAGATGAACCTCTCCGAGGTCACCTTCGTCCTGCCGCCCGACGCCGACGAGGCCGACGCCCGGATCCGGATCTTCACCCCGGTCAACGAACTGCCCTTCGCGGGCCACCCGATGCTCGGCACCGCCGTCGCGCTGGGCCTGTCCCGCAAGGCGCTCGGGGTCGGCCGCAAGGAGGAACGGCTGCGGCTGGAGACCGGCATGGGAGTGATCCCCTTCGACGTCGGCATGGACAACGCGGACGGCTCGGTCATCGTCCAGATGCGCCAGCCGCACCCGAGCTGGGAAGCGTACGAGCACGCCGAGGAGCTGCTGGAAGCCCTCGGGATCGACAAGTCCATCGCCCCGGTGGAGATCTACCACAACGGCCCGCGGCACGTGTTCGTCGGCCTGGAGAGCATCGAGGCGCTGTCCGCCGTACGGCCCGACCACCGGGCGCTGTCCCGCTTCCCCGACATGGCGGCGAACTGCTTCGCCGGCGCGGGGGAGGAGTGGCGCACCCGGATGTTCTCCCCGGCCTACGGGGTCGTGGAGGACGCGGCGACCGGTTCGGCCGCGGGGCCGCTGGCCATCCACCTGGCCCGGCACGGGCTGGCCCCGTACGGACAGCGCATCAAGATCACGCAGGGGGTCGAGATGGGCCGCCCGTCACGGATGTGCGCCACCGCGCACGGCCAGGCGGACCGGGTCAACGGGGTGCGGGTGGGCGGCTACGGCACGGTCATCGCCCGCGGAACCATCTACGTCTAGGGAGCAGCAGCGGCCATGAGCACTTCGACGAGCCCCGCCGTCCGGGCGGGCCTGGACACCAGCAAGTACGAGTCCCTGACCGGCGCCACCGACCTCCCCTTCCCCGAGTACGACGCCCCGCCCGCCGAACCCCTCGCCCTGGCCCGGCAGTGGATCGCCGAAGCCGTCCGGCGCGGGGTCCGCGAGCCCCGCTCGCTGGCCCTGGCCACCGCCACCCGGATGGGCCACGCCTCCAACCGGATCGTCACCATCGCCCGGGAGACCGAGCGCGGCTTCGTCTTCACCACCCACAGCACCAGCCGCAAGGGCCGCGAACTCGCCGACAACTGCTGGGCGTCCGGTGTCCTGTACTGGCGCGAGACCGGCCAGCAGCTCATCCTCTCCGGCCCGGTCACCGCCCTGTCGGCGGCCGAATCGGACGAGCTGTGGGCGGCCCGCCCCACCCCGCTGCACTCGATGACCACCGTCTCCCACCAGAGCGATCCGGCCGCCGACCTGGACGCCCTGCGCGAGCGGGCCTGGGGACTGGCCGAGGGCGGGCAGCCGCTGCCCCGCCCCGACCGGTTCACCGGCTACCTGCTGGAGCCCGCCGAGGTCGAGTTCTGGAACGCCGCCTCCGACCGGCTGCACCGCCGGCTCTCCTACACCCGCCTCGGCTGCGACTGGCACACCAGCCGCCTCCAGCCCTGACCGGCCCGCCGCCGGCCCCGCACCGACCCCGCACCGCTTCGAAGAGACCCGACCGGAAAGGAAGGACCGTGCGATGGAGCGCTCCCAGCTCACCGGCACGATGGCCCGCGTACCCGGCCCGGTGACGGTGGTGACCACGATCGACGGCGACGGCGAACGCTGGGGCTTCACCGCCAGCTCGTTCAGCTCCGTCTCCCTCGACCCGCCGCTCGTCTCGGTCTGTCTGGACAAGGGCGCCAGCACGCACGCCGCGTTCGCCACCGCCCGGCACTTCCTGATCAACGTCCTGACCGAGGAGCAGCACGCGGTCGCCCGCCGCTTCGCGACCTCCGGCATCGACCGCTTCGCCGCCGGGGACATGGAGACCTGCGAGCTCGGCCTGCCCGGCCTGCAGACGGCCGGCGTCCGCGTCGCCTGCTCCATGCACTCGGCGGTCGACGCGGGGGACCACACCATCCTCCTCGGCTGCGTCGAGGAGACGTACACGAGCGACCGCACCCCGCTCGTCTACTACAACCGCGCCTTCGCCCGGCCCACGCCCAACGCGTCCCGGGCCGAGCAGGACTTCAGCGCCTGCCACATCGCCGACTGGTGAACCTTCGAGCCGAGGAGCCGTACGCCGTGACCACCGCAGCGCCCACCACCGCACCCGCCGCCGCCCCCACCGACCGGGGCCGACTCGCCGTGAACGTAGCCGTGATCTACTACTCGGCCACCGGACACGTCACCGAGATCGCCCGGGAGATCGCCGAGACCGCCGAGAAGGCGGGCGCCGAGGTCCGCCTGCGCAAGGTCGCCGAACTCGCCCAGCAGTCCGCGATCGACGCCAACCCGGTCTGGGCCCGGCACGCCGCCGAGACCGCGGCCGTCCCGGTGGCCACCCCCGACGACCTGCTGTGGGCCGACGCGGTCCTCTTCGGCTCGCCCACCCGCTTCGGCAACGTCTCCGCCCAGCTCAAGCAGTTCCTCGACTCCCTCGGCCCGGCCTGGAGCCAGGGCCTGCTCGCCGACAAGGTCTACGGCGGCT
Organism: Streptomyces sp. NPDC028419; assembly: GCF_055565515.1. Taxonomy (NCBI): domain Bacteria; kingdom Bacillati; phylum Actinomycetota; class Actinomycetes; order Kitasatosporales; family Streptomycetaceae; genus Streptomyces; species Streptomyces sp. NPDC028419. Next base: position 104,427 of record NZ_JBVHUE010000025.1, read on the forward strand.
TCACCTCCACCGCCAGTGAGCACGGCGGCCAGGAGTCCACCCTGCTGGCCCTGACCGCCTCCTTCCACCACTTCGGCGGCATCGTCGTCGCCCCCGGCTACACGCACCCCGACAAGTTCACCGACGGCAACCCCTACGGCACGGCCCACTGGTCCGGCGGCAAGGGGGCCCGGCCCGTGGACGACACCACCCGCAACGCCGCCCGCGCCCAGGCCGAACGCGTCGTCCGCTTCGCCCGCGCCGTGAAGCACGCCTGACCGACCGCACACCAGCCCAGTCCGTCCGCACCCCGGAGCCCGGAGCCCGCCATGACCATCGCCACCATCGGCCCGCCGCACACCGAACGCGCCACCGACTACCGCACGCTCACCGACCTCCTCGCCGGGTCCGTCGCGCGCTTCCCGGAGCACACCGCGATATCGGCCGACGGGATCTCGTACACCTACCGCCTCCTCGACGGCTGGGCGAACGCCATCGCCGACCTGCTCGTGCGCCGCGGCGTGGGCGGCGGGGACCGGGTGGCGCTGCGGCTGCCGCCGGGCGCCACGGCTATCGCCGCGATGATCGGCGTGATGAAGGCGGGCGCCGCCTACGTGCCGCTCGACGTGCGCAACCCGCCCGCCCGCAACGAGTTCATCGTCTCCGACAGCGGGGTGGCCGCCTTCCTCGGCGACCCCGACGGCTGCCCCACCGGCGCCGTCCCGGTCCTCTCCGAGGACACCCTCGCGGCCCTGCTGGACGGGCCCGTCTCCGCCCCGCCCGCCGGACCCGGCCCGGACCCGCACGACATCGCCTACATCATCTACACCTCCGGGACCACCGGCCGCCCCAAGGGCGTCCTGGTCCCGCACGGCGCCGCGGCCGTCCTGCTGGCCAGCGCCGACGGGCCCTTCGCCTTCAACGAGCGCGACAGCTGGCTGCTCTTCCACTCCATCTCCTTCGACTTCTCCGTCTGGGAGATCTGGGGCCCGCTGTCCACCGGCGCCCGCGTCGTCGTCCTGCCCGCCGGGACCGCCCGCTCGCCCGAGGCGACCCTGCGCTTCATCCGCCAGGAGGGCGTCACCGTCCTGAACCAGACGCCGACCGCCTTCGGCGCGCTCACCACCATCGTGCTGCGCGAGGACGCCGACCTGCCCGAACTGCGCTACGTCATCTTCGGCGGGGAGAAGCTGACCCCCGAGACCGTGCGCCCCTGGTCCAAGCGGTTCGGCCTCGCCCAACCGGCCCTGGTCAACATGTACGGGGTCACCGAGGCCGCCGTCCTCAGCACCTACCACCCGGTGACCGAGGAGGACCTCGACCGCGACGACCTCCCCGTCGGCATCCTGCTCTCCGGCACCGCCCGCGTGGTCACCGAGGACGGCCGCGAGGCCGCCCCCGGCGAGGAGGGCGAGCTGTGGCTGGCCGGACCGCAGGTCGCCGACGGCTACCTCGGCCGCCCCGAGCTGACCGCGGAACGCTTCCCGACCGTCGACGGCGTGCGCCACTACCGCAGCGGCGACCTCGTCAGCCGCCGCCACGACGGCCGCTTCGTCTACCGCGGCCGCGCCGACCTCCAGGTCAAGCTGCGCGGCCACCGCATCGAGCTCAGCGACATCGAACTCGCCGTCCAGGCGCACCCGCACGTCGCCGACGCCATCGTCTGGGTGCACACCTTCAAGCCCGGCGACGACCGGCTCGCCTGCGCCTACGTCGTCGCCGAGGGCGCCGAGGACCCGCGCGCCCGCACCCTGCGGGCCCACGTACGCGACCTGCTGCCGTCGTACATGCACCCGTCCGTCTACCAGGCGCTGCCGCTGGCCTACCTGCCGCGCACCGTCAACGGAAAGGTCAACCGGGCCGAGGTGGCCCGCATCTGGGAAGAGCAGAGGAGCCAGTCCGCATGAGCATCCCCCAGCACCACACGACCCCCGTCGCGCTGCCCGAGGAGGTCCGCGAGGCCACCCTCGCCTGGGTCGCCGAGCTCCTCGAAGAGCCCGACGTCACCCTGGAGGACACCTTCCTGGAGCTGGGCGGCCACTCCGCCCTCGCCCTCCAGCTCGGCCGCTACGCCCACGAGCGCTTCGGCATCGAGTACGACCTGCTGGTCCTCTTCGAGCGCCCGCTCGGCGAGGCCGCCGACGAACTGACCGAGCGGATCACCCGGATCAGCGCCCCCGACGCGGAAGCCGCCTGAGGCCGCCGTGGTCGACATCGGAATCGTCTCCTTCGGCTACGCGTTCGGGGAGGACCAGAGCGTCGCCGCCGCCGCGGCGGACTACGTCAGCGACCCCGAACGCGTCATCAAGTGGGGCTACCACACCTTCCACCGGGCCCCCGACGGGGTCACCGGCACCGACCTCTCGCGGGGCGCGGCCGAACAGGCCCTGGCCCGCGCCGGGATCACCGCCGACGCCCTCGACCTGGTCGTCGTCGCGATCACGGACATGCCCGAGTACTCCTACTGGGACAGCGCCTCCGCGCTGGCCCGGGAGCTGAAGATCGGCCGCACCCAGACCCTGCTCCTGCAGGAAGGGTGCGGGTCCGGGGTCAACGGCCTCTTCTACGTCGCCTCCACCCTGGCCATGCAACCCGAGGCCGAATACGCCCTGCTCGTCGTCGTCAACCGGGTCAGCGAGTTCCACCGCAACCGGATGAACGTCATCAACACCGTGCTGTCCGACGCGGCCGTCGCCGTCGTCGTCCGGCGCGGCCACGACGCCAACAAGTGGCTCGCCAGCGAGCAGTTCACCGACCCCGAGTACAGCGACCTGCTGCGCCTCGACTTCGGCGGCGCCGTCACCCCGCTGCCCCCCGTCGGCTGGACCAGCGCGGACGCGCCCTCCGCCTACGACCAGGTGCGCGAGCAGTTCGGCGGCAACCCCGCCGCGCTGCGCACCTTCATCGGCGAGCGCTACACCCGCCTCGTCGAGGTCATCGAGGGCGCGTGCCGCCGGGCCGGGGTACGGCGCACCGACCTGGACCACGTCATCTACCTGAACGACGTCCCCTCCAGCATCGCCGCCGTCGCCGGACCGCTCGGCATCCCGCTGGAACGCACCAACGCGGCCATCGCCCCCGGCCACGGCCACATGGGCGGCGCCGACCAGCTGATCTCGCTCGGTCTCCAGGTGGAGAGCGGCGAACTGAAGACCGGCGACCTGGTGGCCCTGTGCGGGATCTCCACCGGCCGCTGGTGCGCCACCTTGATCCGCATCTAGAGCCGCGCCCGGTCACCCGGGCCACCAGACCAGCGCGTACGCCGGCGGGGCCGTCCATTCCCCCGTGCCGGGCCCCGCCGGCGTACCCGCTGCCCTCGCCCGAAGGAGACCACCGTGCCCTCGCCCGCCCACCCGATCCTGGACCTCCCCTACGACGTGCAGCCCGATCCGGACGAGTTCGTCCAGGCCGCGATGGAGTGGCACTTCAACCCGGAGACCGGATCGCCGTTCTGGCTGCGACGGGCGGAGACCCTCGACTTCGACCCGCGCACCGAGATCAAGTCCCACGCGGACCTGCGGCTCTTCCCCAACGTCACCGGCGAGCTGCGCCACGTGCGCGCCGAGGACCTCATCCCGCGCGGCTACGGCTCCGGCCCCGACGTCGTCGGCGTCTTCGAGAGCGGCGGCACCACCGGCGCCCCCAAGCGGGTCGTCCTCACCCGCGACTGGCTGGAGCGCATGGTGGCGTGGTCCAACGCCAACATCGACGCCCACGGCTTCCCGCGCGGCGCGAACTGGCTCGGCCTCGTGCCCACCGGCCCGCACATCGTCGGCGAGTTCTTCCACCGCTCCGCCACCACCCACGGCGCCCGCGGCTTCACCATCGACCTCGACCCCCGCTGGGTGAAGAAGCTCATCGCCCAGGGCCGCGGCGCCGACGCCGGGGCCTACGCCCTGCACCTGCTGGAACAGGCCGAGTTCGTGCTGCGCTCCCAGGACATCGGCGTCCTCACCATCACCCCGTCCGTCCTGGAACGCCTCGCCGGCCGCGAGGACCTCGTCGAGCTCGTCAACCACAAGGTGAAGGCGATCCGCTGGGGCGGCACCCAGCTCGACCCCGACTCCCGCCACCTGTACAAGACGGAGATCTTCCCCGACGTCGCCTTCTGCGGGAACTACGGCAGCACGATGATCCTCGGCTTCGCCGGCGAGCGCGCCGGCCTGCCCGACGACGAGCCCTGCGTCTTCGACCCGCTGAGCCCCTACGTCACCTTCTCCGTGGTCGACCCCGCCACCAGCGAACCGGTGCCCTACGGCGAGCGCGGCCAGGTCCTGGTCAGCCACGTCAGCAAGGGCTTCCTGCTCCCCAACAACCTGGAGCGCGACCTCGCCACCCGGCTCCCCGCCCATGGCGCCCTCGTCGGGGACGCCGTCGCCGACATCGCCCCCGTCGCTACCTTCGAGGACGAGCCCGTCATCGAGGGGGTCTACTAGTGAGCACCGTCCCGCGCCTCGACGCCCTCGGCCCGCGCGGCTCCTTCCGCGCCCGCAAGCGCCTCACCGTCACCGACGTCTCGGGCGCCCCGGCCGCCGAACTCAGCCTGGTCCCCTCCCTGTTCGTCGACCGCGCCGCCAAGGCCCTGCACCGGGCCCGGCCGCTGGACGCCGACGCCCGCGTCGCCGCGGTCCTGCGCGCCGCGCAGCTCTTCGCCACCGCCGAGCTCGACGGGCGCTCCATCGAGGTCCACGAGCGCGCCGTCAGCCGCGTCGGCGGCGTCCCGCTGCCCGTCGTACGGGCCACCACCACCAACATCGCCGCCCGCCTCACCCGCGTCTACGACAGCCTCACGCAGGCCCGCCCGGCCGGCACCGCCGAACACTGGCGCTCCCCGCTCACCCGCACCGGCCGCGCCGTGTGGACCCGCCGCGGCGAGACCTTCGCGGTCCTCGCCGCCGGCAACCACCCCGGCACCCACAGCCTGTGGCCCGAAGCCCTCGCCCTGGGCTACCGGGTCGCCGTCCGCCCCTCCCGCCGCGAACCCTTCACCCCGCACCGGCTGGTCACCGCCCTGCGCACCGCCGGCTTCGGCGACGACCAGATCGTGCTGCTGCCCACCGAACACGCCGAAGCCGACACCCTCGTGCGCGCCGTGGACCGGGCCATGGTCTACGGCGGCGAGGACGTCATCCGCAAGTACGGCGGGAACCCGGCCGTCCACCTCCAGGGCCCCGGCCGCAGCAAGATCCTGATCACCGCCGACACCGACTGGCGCGCCCACCTCGACACCGTCGTCGCCTCCGTCGCCGGACACGGCGGCACCGGCTGCGTGAACACCACCACCGTCCTGGTCGAAGGCGTCGAAGCCGCCACCGCCCTGGCCGAACAGCTCGCCGAACGCCTCGCCGTGCTCCCCGCCCTGCGCCCCGAGGACGACAAGGCGGTCCTGCCCGTCCAACCCCTGGAGGGCGCCCTCGCCATCGAGCGCTACCTGCTCTCCCACACCGCCGGCACCCGCGCCTGGCTCGGCGGCGACGGCATCGCCGAGGAACTGGGCGACGGCAGCGCCGCCCTGCGCCCCGCCGTCCACCAGCTGGAGCGCGCCGACGCCCCCCAAGCCGGCATCGAACTCCCCTTCCCCTGCGTGTGGGTGGCCCCCTGGGACCCGGCGGACGGCATCGGGCCGCTGCGCGGCTCCCTCGTCGTCACCGCCCTCACCCGGGACGAGGCCCTCCTCGACGAGCTCGTCGCGGAGCCCTCCATCGGCAACGTCCACGCCGGCGACCACCCCACGTACTGGATGGGTCCCGGGCTCCCGCACGACGGCTACCTCGCCGAATTCCTCATGCGCAGCAAGACCGTCATCCGCGACTGAAAGGAGCGGCCATGTGCACCAGGTGCGGACTCTCCGACGTCGGCTGGAACATCCCCTCCGCGTGATCCGCGGCCCGAACAGAAGGATCAGCCATGCAGCACAGCCACGCCCAGATCTGCATTGTCGGGGCAGGCCCCCGGGGCTTGTCCGTCCTCGAACGGCTCTGCGCCCAGGAGCGCAAGTCCCCGGCCCACGACGCCCTGACCGTCCACATCGTCGACCCGGCCCCGCCCGGCGCCGGCAACGTGTGGCGCACCGCGCAGCCCCGCCACCTGCTGATGAACACCGTCGCCTCGCAGATCACCCTCTTCACCGACGACAGCGTGCGCATCGAAGGACCCATCGAGGAGGGCCCCAGCCTCTACGCCTGGGCGCGCCGCCTGGACCCCTCCAACCCCGGGCACGAGGAGCGCTACGGCGCCCAGACCCTCGCCGAGGCCCGCGAGCTGGGCCCCGACACCTACCCCACCCGCGCCTTCTACGGCCACTACCTCCAGTGGGCCTTCGAAGAGGCCCTCGACGCGGCCCCCGCCCACGTGGACATCCAGGTCCACCGCACCCGCGCCATCGCCCTGCACGACTCGGAGATCCCCGGCGGCGCCCAGTCCGTCGAACTCGCCGACGGAGTACGCCTGTCGGGCCTGTCCGCGGTCGTCCTCGCCCAGGGCCACCTGCCCGCCAAGCTCACCCCCGAGGAGCAGCGGCTCGCCGACTTCGCCACCGAGTACGGGCTCTCGTACACCGGCCCGGCCAACCCCGCCGACACCGACCTCACCGCGATCACCCCCGGCCGACCCGTCCTGCTGCGCGGCCTGGGCCTCAACTTCTTCGACTACATGGCGCTGTTCACCCTCGGTCGCGGCGGTTTCTTCGAGCGCCGGGCCGACGGCCGGCTCGTCTACCGGCCCTCCGGCCTGGAACCCAAGATGTACGCCGGGTCCCGCCGGGGCCTGCCCTACCAGGCGCGCGGCGAGAACGAGAAGGGCCCCGACGGGCGCTACGCCCCCCGGCTGCTCACCGTCGCCCGCGTCGACGCGATGCGCGCCGCCGCCAAGGACGGCGACTGGATCCACTTCGGCATCCACATCTGGCCCCTGATCCAGAAGGAGGTGCAGAGCGTCTACTACGAGCGCCTCCTCGCCGCCCGTGGCGAGGACCCCGCCGCCGTGGCCTCCTTCACCGACCGCTACCTCGCCGCCCCCGACGAGGACGCCGAAGACCTCCTGCTGCTCGAAGCGGGCGTCGAGGAGGGCCAGCGCTGGAACTGGGAGAGCCTCTCGCGCCCCTACGGCGACCTGCGCTTCACCGGCCGCGACGACTTCCGCCGCTGGATGCTCGCCTACCTGCTGCGCGACGCCCACGAGGCCCGCGCGGGCAACGTCAGCGGCCCGCTGAAGGCCGCCCTCGACGTCCTGCGCGACCTGCGCAACGAGATCCGCATAGCCGTCGACCACGGCGGCCTCGAAGCCACCTCGCACCGCGACGAACTCGAAGGCTGGTACACCCCGCTCAACGCCTTCCTCTCCATCGGCCCGCCCGTCTCGCGCATCGACGAACTGATCGCGCTCGCCTCCGCGGGCATCGTCGAGTTCACCGGCCCCGGCCTGCGCGTCACGGCCGACCCCGACGGCCCGGACGGACCGGCCTTCGTCGCCACCGCCACCGGCGTCGACGCCCCCGACATCCGCACCACCGCCCTCATCGAAGCCCGCCTGCCCCACCCCGACCTGCGCCGCACCACCGACGCGCTGCTCGTCCAGCTGCTGGAGAGCGGCCAGTGCCGCCCCTTCAAGATCATGGGCGCCTGCGGCATCGAGTACGAGACCGGGGGCCTGGCCGTCTCCGAACGCCCCTACCGCCTCGTCGACGCCGAGGGCCGCGAGCACCCCCGCCGCTTCGCCTACGGCGTCCCCACCGAATCCGTCCACTGGGTCACCGCCGCCGGCATCCGCCCCGGCGTCGGCTCGGTCACCCTGGAGGACTCCGACGCCATCGCCCACGCCGCACTGGCCCTGTCCGCGGTCACCGCACCCCTGGCCAGCGCGTCGGGCACCGGAGCGGAGCCCCGGCCGTGACCGCGCCCCGCCCCGGACCCGCCACCGGCGCCGACACCGACGTCGGACTGCTCTCCCCGGTACGGGCCGGCACCCCGGCCGAGACCGCGACCTCGGACACCGCCTGGCTCCAGGCCATGCTGGACGCCGAGGCCGCGCTCGCCCGGGCCCAGGCCCGCCTCGGCACGGTCCCCCCGGACGCCGCCGAGGCCATCACCGCCGCCGCCCGCGCCGAACACTTCGACGCACGGGCCCTGGCCCTCGCCGCCCGCGAGACCGCCAACCCCGTCGTCGGCCTGGTCGCCGCCCTCACGGCACACCTGGCCGGCGAAGCCGCCGCCGAGTACGTCCACCGCGGCTCCACCAGCCAGGACATCCTCGACACCGCCATGATGCTGGTCGCCACCCGCACCCTGGTCCCGCTCCGCGCCGACCTGCTGGCCACCGCCGACGCCCTGGCCCGCCTCGCCGCGGACCACCGGGACACCCCGATCGCCGGCCGCACCCTGGCCCTGCACGCCGTACCCACCACCTTCGGGCTCAAGGCGGCGGGCTGGCGGCACGGGCTGCTCGACTCCGTGCACCGCATCGACCTGCTCCTCGACGGCGGGCTGCCCGTCTCCCTCGGCGGCGCCGCCGGAACCCTCGGCGGCTACCTGGAGTACGCCCGCATCGCCGCCGCCACCACGACGGGCAGCGGCATCGACCCCGACACCTTCCACGACCGGCTCGCCGCCGCCTTCGCCACCGAGACCGGCCTCGCAGTGCCCCTGCTGCCCTGGCACGCGCTGCGCACTCCGATCGCCGACCTGGGCGCCGTACTCGCCCACACCACCGGAACCCTCGGCAAGTTCGCCGCCGACGTCCTGCTCCTCGTCCGCACCGAGACCGCCGAGGCCGCCGAACCCGCCCCGGCGGGACGCGGCGCCTCCTCCGCCATGCCGCACAAGCGCAACCCCGTCCTGGCCACCCTGATCCGCTCCGCCGCCCTGACCGTCCCCGCGCTGGCCGTCGTACTCGCCCAGGCGCTCGTCACCGAGGAGGAACGCTCCGCCGGCGTCTGGCACAGCGAATGGCACGCCCTGCGCGAATGCCTGCGCCTGGCCGGCGGAGCCGCCGACGCCGCCGTCGAACTCGCCGAAGGACTCACCCCCGACCCCGCCCGCATGCACACCAACCTGGCCCTCACCGGCAGCGCCGTCGTCACCGAACGGATCGCCGCCGTCCTCGCCCCGCACCTGGGCAAGGCGGCAGCCCGCCGCCTGCTCACCGAGGCCACGGACGCCGCGCGCACCACCGGCGACCCGCTGCACACCACCCTGTCCGACCTCCTGTCCGAACACCTCTCGGGCACCACCGACCTCACCCCGGAGCACCTGCGCGACCTGCTGGAACCCGCCCAATACACCGGGGTGGCCGGTCCGCTGACCGACCGGGCCCTGAAGCGAGGAGCGAGTACACGATGATCACTGCCCCCAGCGGGACCCTCCACTCGGCCCAACAGCCGGACTGGCCCGACCCGCAGACCCTCACCACCGTCACCGACCGGCTCGCCGCACTACCACCCCTCGTCCCGCTCTCCGAGGCCGACGCCCTGCGCGAGCGGCTGGCCGCCGCCGCCCGCGGGGAAGCACTCCTGCTCCAGGGCGGCCACTGCGCCGAGGAGTTCGGCCCGCGCGCGCTCGGCGAGGCCGAGAGCACGGTCACCACCCTGCGCCAGATGGCGGAGATCGTCTCCTACGGCGCCGCCGTGCCCGTCGTACCGCTGGGCCGGATGGCCGGGCAGTACGCCAAGCCGCGCTCCAGCCCCACCGAGACCCGCGGCGGCGTCGAACTCCCCGCCTACCGCGGCGACTCCGTCAACGGCCTCGGCTTCACCGCCGCCGACCGGGCCCCCGACCCCTGGCGGATGGAGACCGCCTACCGCACCGCCGCCCGCACCCTGGAACGCATCCGACTGCTGCCGGGCGCCGACGACGACCTCACCGGACCCGACGGCCTCGCCGACCCCGCCGCCGGGGCGCCCTTCCACGTCAGCCACGAGGCCCTGCTCCTCGACTACGAAACCCCGCTCGTGCGCACCGACCCCGCCACCGGCCGCCGCTACGCGGGCTCCGGCCACCTCGTGTGGATCGGCGAACGCACCCGCCAACTCGACGGCGGACACGTCGCCTTCGCCGCCTCCATCGCCAACCCCATCGGCGTCAAGGTCGGCCCCGGCGCCACCGCGGACGAACTCCTCACCCTCACCGACATCCTCGACCCCGACCGCGAGGGCGGCCGCCTCACCTTCATCACCCGCATGGGCGCCGACCGCGTCCACGCCGTCCTGCCCGCCCTGGTCGAGAAGGTCACCGCCGCCGGCGCGAACGTGCTGTGGGTCTGCGACCCGATGCACGGCAACACCCAGGTCGCGCCCAACGGCCTCAAGACCCGCAGCCTCGGCGACATCACCGCCGAGATCCGGGCCTTCGTCGAGATCCACCGCTCGCTGGGCACCCACCCCGGCGGCCTGCACCTGGAGCTCACAGGCAGCCACGTCACCGAATGCGTCGGCGGCACCGACCCGGTCACCCTCGACGACCTCGACCGCAACTACACCACCGCCTGCGACCCGCGCCTCAACCGCGGCCAGGCACTCGACATGGCCTTCCTGGCCGCCGACCTGTGGAGGCCCGCACGATGAGCACCGCACCCGTGACCGAGACCCTGCCGCCGTTGTCGGGGAGACCCTCGGCCTTCCTCCTGACCGGATCCTTCCTGGCGATCTGCCGGGCCCCGCGCTACCTCACCGAACTCGCCGCGCGCGGGCTGAAGATCCTCGTCATCACCCCGTCCGTGTGGCGGGAGCAGGCCCTGGCCGGGCTCGCCGAGCCCGGCCACCCCGCCACCGACATCGCCGACATCGCCTTCGTCGACGGCTCCGTCGACCGCGAGGGCTCCTTCACCCCCGGAGTCGTCGCGGCCGTCCGCGCCTGGGAGTCCTCGTACGAGATCATCGGCGCCTACGCGGCCGGCGAGACCCTCGTCGAGCCCACCGGCCTCATCGCCGACGCCCTCGGCCTGCCCGGCCCGGGCCTGCGCGCCAGCCGGGTCTGCCGCAGCAAGTACCTCCAACGCCTCCACCTCGGCGAGTTCAACCCCGCCTCGGTGGTCCTGCCGCCCGGCGCCCGGGAAGGCTTCGACCCCTCGTCGGTGCCCTTCCCCGTCGTCGTCAAGCCCGCCACCCGGCACTCCAGCTCGGGCGTCGCGACCGCCACCGACGCGGCGCAGCTCACCGAGCTGCTCGCCGGCTACCCCGCGCACGAGACGATCCTGGTCGAGGAGAAGGTCCCCGGGCAGGAGTTCTCCGTCGAGGCCCTGATCCAGCACGGCAAGGTCGTCTTCGAGTCCGTCACCGTCAAGGAGACCACCGACTCCCACGCCGACACCTTCGTCGAGCTGTCCCACACCGTCTCCGGCGCGGTCGGCCTGGAGCGCAAGACCCTGCTCGCCGCCAACCGCTGCACCCTGAAGCTGCTCGACTTCAAGGACGGCATGACCCACTCCGAGTGGCGCCTGGACGCCGGCGGCCACCCCCGGCTGATGGAGATCGCCGCCCGCACCCCCGGCGACGGCCTGACCGTCCTCTACCACCTGGCCACCGGTCGCCCGCTGGAGCCGGAGATCATCAAGATCGCCCTCGGCGAGCCCGCCGACTACCCCAAGCCCACCCGCCACGCCCGCCAGGTCTACCTCGAACACGACCCCGGCATCCTCGACGAGATCAGCGTCGACTGGCCCGGCGCCGTCGTCGAATGGGCCGGCGAGGGCGACCTGTGGCCCGAGGTCCCCGTCGGCCGGCCGAGCGACCCGCCGACCCTGCGCGCCGTCTTCGCCCAGAAGGAGAAGGGCGCCGAGGTCGGCCCGCTGCTCAGCTCCGAGGACCGGGTCGCGAACTTCTTCATCGACGCCCCCACCGGCGTCGCCCTCGACGCGCTGGAAGCCCGCGTCCGGGCCGCGATCACCATCCGCACCTCGCCCGCCGGGCCCGAACCGGAGGCGGTGGCCGGGGCGTGACGCACACCGCACCACAGCCGGACGCCGAGGCTCCCGAGGCCCCGGCGCCGGCCGACGGGACCCGCGCGGCCGCGCCCCCGGCCGCGCGGGCCACCGTACGCGCCACCTTCAGCGAAGCGCCGCTCGCCGTGAAGACCCTCCTCGCCGGGGTGTTCATCAACCGGCTCGGCGGCTTCCTCAACATCTTCCTCGTCCTCTACCTCACCTCGCTCGGGCACTCCGCGGGCCGGGCCACCCTCGCGCTCGGCAGCTACGGCGCGGGCACCGTCCTCGGCGTGCTCATCGGCGGCTCGCTCTCCGCCCGCCTCGGCGCCCGCAACACCACCGCCGTCAGCATGGCCGGCTCGGCCGCGCTCACCGCGGCCCTGCTCTACCTCACCGACTACACCGCCCTGCTCGCCGTGATCGTCCTCGCCGGCCTGGCCGGCCAGATGTTCCGGCCCGCGTCGGCGGCCCTGCTCTCCGAACTCGCCGGCCCCCAGCGGCAGGTCATGGTCTTCGCCATGTACCGCTTCGGGCTCAACCTCGGCGCGATGGCCGCGCCGCTCGTCGGCTTCGGCCTCTTCCGGCTCGGCCACGACTCCTACCACCTGCTGTTCTGGGGCGAAGCGCTGATCGCCCTGGCCTTCGCCCTGCTGGCCTGGCGCACCCTGCCCGCGGGCCGGGCCGCCGCCGGGCCCGACGAGCCGGCCCCGACCGGCAGCTACCTGGCGGTCCTGCGCGACCGCCGCTTCACCCTCTACCTCGTCGCCACCATCCTGCACACCGCCGTCTACGCCCAGTACCTGTCCACGCTGCCGCTCGACGTGGCCGCCGCCGGACTGGGCCTCATCTGGTACACCGCCGCGGTGTCCCTCAACGGCCTGCTCGTCATCGCCTTCGAGCTGGTCCTCACCAAAGTCACCCAGGACTGGCCGGTACGGGTCACCATCGGCCTGGCCTTCGCCCTGCTGGGCGCCGGAGTCGCCCTGTACGGGCTGCCGATGGGCCCGGCCGTCATCGTCACCGGCACCCTCGCCTGGACCCTGGGCGAGATCATCGGCGGGCCGGCGATCTTCTCGTACCCGGCCGTCATCGCACCGACCCCGCTCAAGAGCCACTACCTCGGCAGCTTCCACTTCGCCTTCGGCCTGGGCTCCGCCCTCGGCCCGGTGGCGGGCGGATGGCTGTTCGCCGCCTTCGGCCACTCCTTCTGGTACGCCGTCGGCGCCACCTCCCTGCTGGCCACCGTGCTCGCCCTGCTGGCGCTGCGCACGGCCCCGGCCGCACCCGAACCGGAGCCGGGGGAGTGAGCACGGACGCACCGAGGGCCGCGGAGGGATGCTGCATCCCCCCGCGGCCCTGCCCGTTGTCCGCCCCGCCCCACCGGACCGTTCCTCCTCCGTCACGAGAGGCCACGCCATGAACACCACCCAGGGAGCCACCTCCACGATCGACCCGCTCGACACCCTCCTGCGGATGGCCGACACCCTCGGCACCCTCTCCCGGTACGCCGCCGAGAGCGCCGAGCACGCCACCTCGGCGTTCCCGCCCGCCCCCGCACCGGCCGCCGGCATCGCCTACCTGCACGGCGGCCCCGAGATAACCGGGGCCATCCACGACGCACTGCGCGAGGCCCGGCACGAGATACTCACCGCCCAACCCGACGGCCCCCGCCCCGACGCCACCCTCGACGAGGCGTACGAAGCGGTCCGCGGCCACCTCGACCGCGGCGTCGCCATGCGCACGCTCTACCAGCACAGTTCGCGCTTCCACGAGGCCACCAAGCGGTACGTGGGCTGCGTACAGGCCCGCGGCGCGCAGGTCCGCACCCTCCCGGAACTCTTCGACCGGATGATCGTCATCGACCGCGAGGTCGCCTTCATCCCCGCCGACCGGGAGCGCACCTCCGCCGTCCTGGTCCGCGACGCGGCCGTCACCGGCTACCTCGCCGACGTCTTCGAGAAGGCCTGGGACCGCGCCGAGCCCTACCCCTTCCGCCCGGTCCGCGCCGCGGACGCCGCCTGCGAGGTGATCCCGGACCTGCGCCGGGCCATCCGCAAGCTGCTCATCGAGGGCCGCTCCGACAAGGCCATCGCCCGCCGGCTCGGCATCAGCCTGCGCTCGGTCCAGGGCCACGTGTCCTGCCTGCGCGACGAGTTCGGGGCCCAGCACCGCTTCCAGCTCGGCTACCTGATGGGCCTCGCCGAGCGCGAGGGCTCCTGAGGCGGCCCCGCCCCACCGACCGAGACCGTCCCTGCCCCACCCGCTCGTAGCCCCTTCCCGAGAGGAACCCGCCGTGCACCTGCTCGCCGCCAACGAGAACCCCTACCCGCCGCTGCCCTCGGTCGCCGAGGCCCTCGCCGACGCCGCCGGCCGGGCCAACCGCTACCCGGACCGCGCCGCCACCGAGCTCACCGACCGCCTCGCGGAGCGGCTCGGCGTCCCCGCCGCCCACCTCGCCCTCGGCGCCGGCTCGGTCGGGGTGCTCCAGCACCTCCTCCAGTCCTTCGTCCGCGCGGACACCGACGAGGTCCTGTACGCCTGGCCGTCCTTCGAGGCCTACCCGCACCTCACCGACATCGCCCGGGGCACCAGCGTGCGCGTCCCGCTCGGCCCCGGCGCCGTCCACGACCTCGACGCGATGGCCGCGGCCGTCGGGGAACACACCCGCGTGGTCATCGTCTGCAATCCGAACAACCCGACCGGCACCACCGTTCCCGGCGCCGACCTGGAGCGGTTCCTGGACCGGATGCCGGCCGGGGTGCTCGTCGTCCTGGACGAGGCCTACCGGGAGTTCGTCACCGACCCCCGGTCGGCCGACGGCGTCGCCCTGCTGGCCGGCCGCCCGGACCTGGTCGTCGTGCGCACCTTCTCCAAGGCCTACGGCCTCGCGGGTCTGCGGATCGGCTACGCCGTCGCCCACGAGCCGGTCGCCGCGCGGATCCGGGCGGCCACCGTCCCCTTCGGGGTGAACAACGCCGCCCAGGCCGGGGCCGTGGCCTCGCTGGCCGCGGAGTCCGAACTGCTGTCCCGCGTCGAGGAGTTGGTCAAGGAGCGCGAGCGCACGGAGCGCGCTCTCACCGACCTGGGCCTGGCGCCCGCACACAGCGAGGCCAACTTCCTGTGGCTCGGGCTCGGCGAGCGCGCCGCGGAGTTCGGCGCCGCATGCGCGGAAGCCGGGGTGGCCGTTCGGGCCTTCCCCGGCGAGGGGGTCCGGATCACGATCGGTACCCCGGAGGCCAACGACACCGCTCTCGCGGTGGCCGCGGCCTTCGTGCCCCGACCCTGATCCGGGCCCCGTTCCGCTTGCCTTCCCCTCGCCCTGTCCCGGTCCGCCCCTCGTCGGCCCGGGACAGGGCCGTCCCATGTGGTTGCGCTCAGCTCGCCGCCGCGAGGGTCTTGCCGTCGCCGCCCAGCAGGTAGGTGCCGAGGTCGGCGTACTTCTCGCGCAGCTTGCGCTTGAGCACCTTGCCGGTGACACCGACCGGGAAGTCCGCCTCGTCCGCGGCGACTTCGAGCAGCCGCAGCGTCGGGTGCCCGGCCGCGGCCAGCGCCTCGTTGGCGCGCACCAGGAGCTTCTCGACGTCGTCGGCGCCCTCCTTCGTGGTCACCACGGCCACCGGGACGATGGTCTCGCCGTCGCCGCCCGCGACCACCGCGACGTCCTCGAAGGCGGGCACGTCGTTGAGCAGGACCTCCTCCATGAGCACCGAGTACGCCGGCCCCTGGGCGGTCTGGATCTGGTCGGCGGCGCGGTCCACCAGGAAGAAGTCGCCGTTCGCGTCCTTGTAGGCCATGTCGCCCGGCAGCCAGTGCCCCGCCAGCTTGTAGCGGTAGGTGGTCGCCGAGTCGCCCCAGTAGCCCGGGGTGATGGCCGGGCCGCGCGCGGCCAGGAAGCCCACCTCGCCGATGTCGGCGTGGCTGCCGTCCTTGCGCAGGATCGCCACCTCGGCGACGCCCACCGGCTGGCCCGCGCAGCGGTCGTTGCGCTCCGAGTCACGGGTGCGGATCTTCAGCAGCACGCCCCAGCCCAGCTCGGTGGTGCCGAGCCGGTCGAAGAACTGCGCCGAGTCCAGCTCCGGCGAGCGCAGCGAGAGCACCTTGTTGATGTGCGCCTGGTGGACGGCGTCACCGATGGACACCCAGGAGTTGACGCTGTCCAGGGCGCCGTCCGCGCTCTCCAGGGAGGCCAGCTCGGCGTAGGAGTGCGCGAAGGCCATCACCGCGGTGGGCCGGTGCGCGGCCACCGTCGCCGCCAGGTCGGCGCCGTCGCGGTCGCTGTGCGCGACGACCGGGGTCCCGGCCAGCACCGCGTACACGGTGAAGGCGATGCAGCCCAGGTGGGACTGCGGGAGCGCGGTCAACATCAGCGCGCCCGGGTTCTCCTTGAAGTCGACCAGGCGGAACTGCGGTCCCGCCACGATGGTCTTGTGGGTGTGGATCGTCGGCTTGGGGCGACCCGTGGTCCCGGAGGAGTGCAGGATCACCACCGGGTCCTCCTCCACGTGCTGCCAGTACGCGTCCTGCTCCAGCTCCGCCGCCGGGGGCGCCGGCAGCTCCTCCTCGGACTGGGTCCAGTCCAGCCCGTCCAGGATCGTGCTGGTCGCGGCGAGACCGTCGAGGCGGGCCCGGTCGGCGTACAGGCCGACCGGGGCGGTCTGCTCCAGCAGGGACTCGGCGATCGCCGGGGTCGCCTTGCTGTTGATGAGGACGGCTATCGCACCGATCTGGGCGATCGCGTAGAAGTGCACGGAGTAGGCGAAGGAGTCCTCGAACCAGACCGCGACCCGGTCCTTGGGCTGTACGCCCTGGCTGAGGTACCAGGCCGACCAGGACTGGGCGAGCCGCTCGATCTCCGCGAGGCTGTAGTCGTACTGCTCCACCCCCTCCAGGTTCGTGATCGGCCGGGTGGAGTGGACGAAGGGGGTCGTCGGGCTCGGGCTGGCGGCGAGCGCGGAGCGCAGCAGGTTGCCGCCGCCGACGCTGCCGTCGGCCGCGAGCGCGGCGCGCTGTGCGGGGTTGAGAACGGTGTCGGCGAAGCCCGGGCGGGAGTCGGTCATGTCTCTCGTGCCTCTCGATCGGATGGCTGAAGGGGATGCTGAACGGGGCGTCGTGCGCGTGCCGTACGGGCGGCCGCACGGGCGCCGCATGGGCGCCGCACGGCCGTCGTACGGGTGTCGTACGGGGCGGTCCGGGGTCAGACCGAGGCGAAGATCCGCGCGCAGAGCTCGCGGTAGTTGTCGAGTTCGGCGCCGAGGGCGCCGCGGACGGTGGCCATCAGGGCCGCGAAGTCGGCCTCGTCACCGTCCTTGACGGTGTCGGCGAGCCGTCGGGCGGCCTCGGCGAGCGCCGCACGGGCGCCCGCGGCCTGCGGGTTGGCGGCCTGGACGTCCCAGTACACCTCCGGGGTGCCGGAGGAGACGCGGGCGAGCAGCGAGGCCAGGGTCTTGTGCGGGGGCGGGGCGATCCGCCCGACCTCCACGCTGTCGGTGCCGAGCCCGTGCAGGGCCAGCCCGAAGGAGAGCACCGTCGCGTGGGTGAGCGCCTGGGAGACGGCGGTCAGCCGGTCGTGCTCGACCGCGTCGACCCGGACGACCCGGGCCCCCCAGGATTCGACCAGGCCCAGCAGTTCGGTGGTGAGCGGCCCGTCGTAGGTCACCGACGCGGCCACCACCCGGCCCTCGAAGCCGAGGGCCGGGGCGAACATGGGGTTCAGGCCGAGGCCCTCCACCCCGTCGAGGTGGGCGCTCAGTTCCTCGGCGACGCGCTGCTTCACCGAGAGCGTGTCGACCAGCAGGGTGCCCGGCCGCATCGCGGCCGCCACCCCCTTGATCGAGGCGAGCGCCACCGGCTCCGGCACCGCCAGCATCACCACGTCGGCGAGCCGCAGCTCCTTCTCCAGGGCCGGGGAGATGTCGGTGATGTCGCCGTGGATGCGGCGGGCACCGCCCGCCGCCGGCTCCCCGGCACCCGCCGGGTCCACCACGCAGATCATGATCCCGCTGCCGAACAGCTTCTCGGTGAAGAGCCGACCGACCGCGCCCTGCCCGCCGACGATGACCGCGCGGCGGATCACGCCGCGCTCCCGGTGCTATGGGACGCCAAGGGAGCCTTGGTCGCGGGGAGTTGGGTGGGGGCGGCGACCGGGTGCAGCGCGGTGCCCACCACGGCCTGGACCATGGCACGGGACTTCACGACCGTCTCCTCGAACTCCTCGTCGGCGTCGGAGAGCGCGATGACCGCGCCGCCGACACCGAAGGTGACCCGGTCCTCGGTCGCCACCAGGGTGCGGATGACGATGTTCAGGTCGGCGGCCCCGGAGAGCGCGAACCAGCCGAGCGAACCGGAGTACACCCCGCGGGCGCCCTCCTCCAGCCGGTCGATGATCTCCATCGTGCGCACCTTGGGCGCGCCCGTCATCGAACCGCCGGGGAAGGCGGCGCGTACCGCGGTGACCGCGGACTCGCCGTCGCGCAGCGTGCCGCGCACGGTGGAGACCAGCTGGTGCACCGGGGCGTACGTCTCCACGTGGAACAGCTTGGGCACGTGGACCGAGCCCACCTCGGCGACGATGTTGAGGTCGTTGCGGATCAGGTCCACGATCATCAGGTTCTCGGCCCGGTCCTTCTCGTTGCCGAGCAGGTCCTGGCGCAGCGCCTCGTCCTCGGCCGGGGTGGCCCCGCGCGGCCGGGTGCCCTTGATGGGCTTGGACTCCGCGGTGCGGTCGGTGCCGATGGTCATGAACCGCTCGGGCGAGCCGCTCAGCACAGAGACCCCGGGGAAGTCGAGGAGCGCGCCGTAGGGGACCGGGCTGATCCGGCGCAGCGCCGCGTAGGTCTCCAACGGGTCGATGCGCGCCTTGATCCCGACCTGGTTGGTCAGGCACACCTCGTAGCTCTCGCCGTCGTGGATCTCCTGGTGGATCTCGGCGATCCGCTCCAGGTAGCCGGCCCGGTCGTGCCGCATCCGGATGATGTCGGCGAGCGCCGGGTCGGTCATCCCGGTGGTGGCGAAGCTGCGCGGCGCGGCGGCGCCCGCGGCCCCGGCCGGAGCCGGCCCCAGCGCCATCAGGCGGGCGCCCGTCCGCTCCAGCCAGTCGGCCGCGTCGGCCTCGGTGGCGCCGCCACGGGTCAGCGCGAGCAGGTAGGTGGCACCCTCGGCGTGGTCGAAGGCGACCATGCGGTCCGCGAACAGGAGCGCCGCGTCGGGGGTGTCGGCCTTGTGGGCCCGGTGGCCGCCGGTGTCCGCCTTCAGCTCGTAGCCGAGGTAGCCCACGTAACCGAGGTTGAACTCGAAGGGCAGCCCTTCGGGGACCTCGATGTGCCGGCCCGCCAGCTGCTTCTCCAGGTAGTCGAAGACGCTCTCCTCGACGAGTTCGTCGCGCCCGTCCCGGCGCTGGACCCGGACGGTGTGCTCCAGCACCTGGTAGGTGAGGTACTCGGCGAGGGGGCCGGTGCCGTCGCCCATGAAGGAGAACCGCGAGAGGCCCTCGGTGACGTTGCTGCTGTCCAGCCAGAAGCCGTGGTCGTTGCCGGCGAACAGCTCCCGGTACGCCTCCTCGGTGTCGGGGAGCATCGCGACCTTGCGGACCTGTACGGCGTACGGGGCCGCGGCCGCGGCCGCGCTCGCGCCGGCGGTCCGGCGCGCGCCCTCGGCCAGGGCCAGGTCGCGGAAGTTCGCCAGGAGTTCGCGCCCGTACCCGCTGCTGATCGACTCGGGGTGGAACTGCACCCCCCAGACGGGCAGGCTGCGGTGGCGCACCGCCATCACCACGCCGTCCTCGGTCCAGGCGGTCGGCTCCAGCTCCTCGGGCAGCCGGATCGCGGCCAGCGAGTGGTAGCGCACCACCGGATAGGGGGAGGGGATGCCCGCGAAGATCTCCCCGCCGGTGTGGGTGATCTCGGAGACCCGGCCGTGCATGGGCTGCGGCGCGTGGCCGACCTCGCCGCCGAAGAGGTGGCAGATGCCCTGGTGGCCCAGGCACACCCC
Organism: Streptomyces sp. NPDC028419; assembly: GCF_055565515.1. Classification (NCBI taxonomy): domain Bacteria; kingdom Bacillati; phylum Actinomycetota; class Actinomycetes; order Kitasatosporales; family Streptomycetaceae; genus Streptomyces; species Streptomyces sp. NPDC028419. Next base: position 124,305 of record NZ_JBVHUE010000025.1, read on the forward strand.
GAGGACGGGCAGGCCGCCCTCCAGGATGGCGCGGGCGCTGATGCCGAAGTCGCGGGCGCGCTCGGGGCGGCCGGGGCCGGGGGAGATGACGATCGCGTCGTAGTCGTCCATCGACAGCGTCGACCAGTCGGTCTCGTTGGTGACGACGACCGGCGGGCGGCCGTTCACCTCGCCGAGCAGCTGGTAGAGGTTGTAGGTGAACGAATCGTGGTTGTCGATCAGCAGGGTTCGCAGGGTGCGTGGAGTGCGTGGAGTGCTCATGAGCCGATCACCAAGTCCTCGACCCGGCAGGTCTCCTCGATCACCAGGTCATAGAGATTGCGCAGGAAGTCCCGGTCGATTCCGTGGGCGGTCCCGAAGGCCGCGGCACGTTCCTGGACCAGCCCGATGCGGTGCGGCTGCATCATCGGAATGCCCTGGTCCTTCTTCACGAGGGCGATCTCGACACATACACCGATGCGCGCCCGTAGATCCTCAAGGAGCCGCTCGTCGATCCGGTCGAGCTTCGCGCGCAACTCGTCTATGCCGGCGGTGGCTTGCGCCGTGCCCTTCATGACTACCTCCCGGTCTATCCGCGTCACGGATATCGCTTCATGCACTCAGCGTGACGCGGCGGGACGGGCGGTGAAAGGGAGGCCAAGGCTCAGGTCTGCGCACTGCGCATGAGTGAACGTTCCTGCGCACGGGCCCCGGAGCCGCGCGAAAGCCCCCCCCCGGAACACCTGGGGGGCCTTCGGCCGCCCGGCGTACGAGGGTCAACGGGCGACGACGAACCCGCGCTCAGGCCGCCGCCCACGCGCCGCGGTGACCTCGGCCAGGACACGGGCCGTGACGTCCCGACCGGCCTCGCCGATGACCCGCCAGGCACCCGCGGCGTCCCCCGGGATCACGGGCTCGACGGTTCCCCGGACCCCGAAGTGCCGCATGGCGGCGTGCATCTCGTAAGCCTCGGCAGCGGTCATGTCCTGGCCCCTTTCGCTCGCGTGTGGACGGAGATTACCCCTCCCCCTCACCCTCGCCGCCGCCGTGCGTTGCGCAGTTCCCGGGGTTGATCGGGCCACGTGCCGGTCAGCGGGTTCCGGCGACGATGGCGGTGAAGACGCCGATCACGATCAGGACGCACAGGGCCTGGCGCGCCCACTCGTTCACCGGGTCCGTCCCTGTGCCGGTGCCTGTCGTGCGCGGCGGCGGGCTTGGTGCCGGTCCTCTTCGGCGAGCAGGTCGCGGATCGCTTCGGCGAGGGCGACGGCCTTCGGCCAGCCGTCCGGGAGGTGGACCGCGACGTGCCAGGCGGCCAGGGCGGCCGCGGCCTCCAGGGTCCGGCGGCCCTCGGCCTGGAAGTGGAAGCACCGCACGCCGTGGGCGACGAGGCCGCCGCCGTCGCCCAGGTGCGCCAGCCACTGCGCGGTGACCGCGCTGTCCGGTGGGTGCTCGGCGTGGGCGAGTACGTACGCCGCTTCCCGCGCGAGCCGCGACTCCCGGCTCACCGCGCGCCCGCCCGGACCGGCTCGCACGCCGGGTCCCGGAGATCGTGCACCCAGTCCGACGGCCGGGCCCCGGACGCCGAGTGCCGGACGAACTCCCGCCCGCCGGTGCGGATGGGGAGGTCGCACACGGCGCAGATCCGACTGACTGCGACCAGGGTGTCGGGCGCCGCGGTGAACTCCAGGCCGTCGGCCGCCCGGACGTACGCGGTCCGGGTGTGCTTCGGGGTCCCGGTGACCGTGCCGAGGTACTCCTCGACCACGGCCATCAACTCGCCCTCCCTGCCAGCCCTGGGGTCGCGGACCCGCCGGTGCAGGAGAGGGTGATCGACGTGCCCGAAGGTTTCGACCGGCCTGCTCTCGCGTACTTCCATCCCTGCGCTCCCTACCGTCTTCGAGGGGCGGGACCGTCCCCGCACCCTCGTCGCTCCGTGTGAAGAGAGAACCGCAGCCGGTCCTGCGCGAGTACCGTTGGAGGGTCGGAGAACCATGCAACCCATGCACTTGTCGGGAGTTGCACATGGCACAGGACTCGCGCACACCAAATGCCGGGCTGAGAAACCTCCTTGAGCAGGCCGGCTGGTCCCGGACCCAGCTCTCGATGATCGTCAATCGCATCGGCGCAGAGGCTGGACTCGCCCTCTCCTACAGCCAGCCCGCCGTTTCCCAGTGGGTCGCCGGACACCAGCCGCGACCGCGGGTCAGAGCCATCGTCATCGAGGCGTTCGAACGGAAGCTCGGTCGGCCGGTCACCTACACCGAGGCGGGCTTTGCCGCTCCCCTCGGCGCCGAGGAGCCGGACGCGGTCCGAGAACTCGTAGATCTAGGAAGGGCGGACATGGATCCCTCCCGGCGTCGCGTCATCGCGGCCGGCGTCTTCTCCGCGGCGCTCGCCATTCCACTGTTCCCGACGCTCGCCCGGGCCGACAGCCCGGAGCCCGTGCGGCCCGGGAAGGCCACCACCCGTGTGGGGCAGGCCCAGGTCGACGCCGTGCAGACGATGACGGACCGGATCGCGGACATCCTCGACGAACTCGGGGCCGGGCACGCCCGTCCCATGGCCGCGGCGTTCCTCGTCAACACGGTTGGCCCGTGGCTGAAAGCCGAGGCCGCCGCGCCCGTCCGGCGCAGCATGCTCGCTGCCGCTTCGGACCTCGTCTATCTCACCGGGTGGATGGCCATGTTCGAGCGCCAGCACCGGCTCGGTCAGGACTACTACGTGTCCGCACTGAAACTCGCCGGGGAGGCGGAGGAGCACGTGACCTACTGCCGGACCCTGCGCGGCATGTCGTTGCAGGCTTCGAACCTCGGCTACGGTCGCCGAGCCCTGGAACTCGCCGACTCCGCCGCCGAGGCGGCCCCGGCCGCCGGGCCGCGTCTCGTGGCCTTCCTGCGGGGGCAGCAGGCGCACGGCGCCGCGATGGTGGGCGACAAGCGGCAGGCGTTCGCGCGGCTGCGGGAGGCGGAGGAGGCGCTCGCGCGCGCGGACGACCGCAGGGAGAGCATCGGCGGGTACGACCGCACCGCCTACCTGTTCCACGTCGCGCACGTGCAGAACGAGACGAAGGACGTGCCCGGCTCGGTGCGCACCCTGCGCGAGTCGATCCGCGTGCAGCCCGCCAACGAGCGACAAGGGCGCTTGCACGCTTACGGGCTGCTGGCTCAACGGCAGCTGTCCATCGGCCACGTGGAGGCGGCGTGCGAGTCGTGGGGCCGGTTCCTCGACGACTACGAGGCGCTGTCGTCGGCGCGCGGCGACGAGCACTTCGAGGTGATGAACCTTCGACTCCGTCCACATGGTGGCGTGCGGGCGGTGCGCGAGCTGCGCGAACGCGCACAGGTCGTCGGCGCGCTGAAGGGATAGGCGGCCGCGCCGCCGGTTTCCGAGATCGCCGGGGTCATCGACGAGGCGCAGCCTCGGGGGCGGGACGTGTGCCTCGGGCTGACGCCTGCGGCCGCCGAGTGGCTGGAGGCGAGTCTTGCCGGGCTCGCTGCGCCGACCGGGCATCCGGTGCGTTCGCGGTACAAGCGGCCCGGGCAGCCGGGTGGGTGGCCGGTGGCGGACGCGGTGCTCGTGGCTCCGGCGACGATGAACACCGTCAATTGCTGGGCGCTGGGGATCACCGGGTCGTGGCTGGTCGGGTTCGTAGCGGAGGCCATCGGCAAGGGCATCCCGATGACGGTGATGCCGTGCGTGAACTCGGCGTACGCCCAGCACCCGCGGTTCCCGCTGTCGGGCGCTGGACGCGGCCGGTGAGTCGGTCCTGTCGGGCACGGGTGCGGGGCGCCCTTCGCTACCAGGCCAGTTGGATGATCTCCTCACACCCTGGTGAGCGTCCTAGCTCTGGAAGTTGTACTGCATCACGTACGAACCGGCGTCGAGAAGCATGTGGTTGACCTCTACCGGGTTTCCCTCAGCCGTGAGGGCCGTCCGGTAGATCTCCACGACCGGAGTACCGGGCAGCAGGTCGAGGGCCTCGGACTCCTCCGGGCTGGGCATGCGAGCCCGCAGTTCCTCCACGAAGTCGACCGGCCCTCGACCGATGTCGGCGAGCCGGGCGTAGACCCCGCCGGGGCCGGGGTTCGGGTCAGCGATCGGGGTGCTCCGTACCAGGTCCGCAGCGAGGTACGACGTGGCCTTCTGCACCGCCGAGCCCTCCACCACGTAGCGGCGACTGCGTACCAGCACCGCCGCGCCCTCCTCCAGGGCGAGGGCGCGCGCCACCCAGCGCGGCGCGACGGACTCGTAGACCTCGATGTCCACGACATCCATCGGACGGCCACTCACATCGGCGGCCCAGATCGAGTTCCCGGAAGACCACTGCGACTGGGCCAGCCGCTTGGCCGCCACCCGGTGGATCGGCTTGAACTCGCGAACGTACGTCCCGGAACCCGGGCGCGAGTAAGCAGTGCCTTCGCCGATGAGGAGCTTCAAGGCGTTGGCCGCCGTCATCTTGGCCACGCCGTACTGCTTGACCAGTGCTGGTTCGCCGGGCAGCCGAGCACCGGGACCGAACTCGCCGGAGTCGATCCGTGCCCGCAAGTCGTCGGCGATCTGGCGCGCCGTCTCGGGCATGATCGACCTCTATTTCTCCCTAGGGTGGTACCACGTTAGCCAACGTCCTGCGGCTTCGCTAAGCCGCTGCCCAGGAAGCATCGGACACGCCCAGCACGGCGTCCCGGTCCGCGTGCTCCGGCCCCGGGGCGCGAGCCGCTGAGCACGGGAACCAGCGCAACACGCCCCCGGCCCGAAGGGGTACGGGCGTCAGCGGGCGACTGCCGACAGGTGCAGGCTGCGGCGCTCGGCGCGGGCCGCGTGGGACCCGTACAGGGTGATCGACACGACCCCCGCCACGGCCAGCAGGGCGATGCCGACCGTCGCCGCCCAGCCCCCCGAGTGGTAGGCGAGCGCGCCGAGCGTGCCGCCCGCGCTGCTGCCCAGGTAGTACGCCGACTGGTACAGCGCGGAGGCCTGCGCGCGGCCCGTCCGCGCGGTCCGGCTCACCGAGGACGAGGCCACGGCGTGCCCGGCGAAGAAGCCCGCAGTGATCAGCACCAGCCCCGCCAGGATCGCGGGCAGCGCGTCGGACAGCGACAGCAGCAGACCGAGCGCCGTCGTGGTCACGGCGAGGTAGAGCGCGCCCCGGCGCCCGGTACGGGCCACCAGCTGCCCGGCGGCCGCGGAGGAGACCGTGCCCACCAGGTACACCAGGAAGATCGACCCGATCACGCCCTGCCCCAGCGAGAAGGGCTCCTCCACCAGGCGGTAGCCGATCACCGTGTACACCGCCCCGAAGACGGTCATGAACAGCGCGCCGATCCCGTACAGCCGCAGCAGCAACGGATCCCGCAGGTGCCCGGCGACGGTACGTCCGACCGCCCGCGGGTTCAGCGAGGCCGGGCGGAAGAACCGCGCCCGGGGCAGCAGCGCCAGGAAGGCCACCGCACAGGTCAGCGACAGCACGGCGACGGTGAGCAGCCCGGCCCGCCAGCCCCAGGCCTGCGCGGCCCAACCGGTGACCAGCCGGCCGCTCATCCCGCCGATGGAGTTGCCCGCCACGAACAGACCGATCGCCCCGACCAGCGCCTTCGGCTCGACCTCCTCGGCCAGGTAGGCCATCGCCGAGGCGGGGATGCCCGCGATCGCCGCGCCCTGCACCGCGCGCAGGACCACCAGCCACTCCAGGTTCGGGGCGAAGGGCACCAGCAGCGCGACGGCGACGGCGATCACCATCGACCAGGTCATCATCCGGGTCCGGCCGAACCGCTCGGACAGCGCGCTCAGCGGCAGGACGAACAGGGCGAGCGCGCCGGTGGCCGCGGACACCGTCCAGCTGGCCTGACCCGCCGTCACCCCGAAGCCGTCGGAGATCGCGGGCAGCAGGGCCTGGGTGGAGTAGAGCAGGGCGAAGGTCGCGAGACCGGCGGCGAAGAGCGCGAGGCTCATCCGGCGGTAGCCGGGGCGGCCGGGGGAGCGGGGCTCCGGAGCGGGGAACGGCGGGGCGGAGGCGGCCACGGTGGTGGACGCCCCGGTATGAGCGGGAGGCATACCTCGAAAATAGGCCCCTGCTTTTTATGCGTCCAATGCGTGGATTGGCGATAATTGATTCATCCACGCATGAGTGCAGCTCAGGGGAGCGCCTGTCAATGACTCGTTACGAAGAAGACATGAGCGTGACAAGTTCGCTGGCCCCGCGCCTCGCCTACTTCGTCGCGGTCGCCCGGCACGAGCACGTCACCCGGGCCGCCCAGGAACTCGGCGTGCCGCAACCCACCCTCTCGCGGGCGATCGTGCGCCTCGAACGGGACCTGGGGGTCACCCTGTTCGCCCGCAAGGGCCGCACCGTCGCCCTCACCACCGCGGGCCGCACCTTCCTCGCCTCCGCCGAACAGGCCCTCGACGGCATCGCCCGCGCCGCCGCCTCCCTCCAGCGCGACGCCGACCCCGAGGCCGGCAAGGTCGCCTTCGGCTTCCTGCACACCCTGGGCTCCGAAACCGTCCCCGGGCTCATCCGCGCCTTCCGCGCCGACCACCCCAAGGTCCGCTTCTCCCTCGTGCAGAACTACGGCGAGGCCATGCTGGAGCGGCTGCGCGCCGGCGAGCTCGACCTCTGCCTGACCTCCCCGCTGCCGGACGCCCCCGATCTGGTCGCCCGCCGCCTGGACGAACAGCGGCTGCGCCTGGTCGTCCCGGACGACCACCGGCTCGCCGGCCGCAAGCGGATCCGGCTCGCGGAAGCCGCCGAGGAAACCTTCGTCACCCTGGAATCCGGCTACGGGCTGCGCCGGATCACCGACGACCTGTGCGCCGAGGCGGGCTTCACCCCCCGGGTCGCCTTCGAGGGCGAAGAGGCCGAGACCCTGCGCGGCCTGGTCGCCGCGGGACTGGGCGTGGCCCTCCTGCCACCGCCCGCCGTACCCCGCCCCGGCGTCGTCGAACTGACCGTCACCGCTCCGCGCGCGGTCCGCGAGATCGGCCTCGCCTGGCTCGACGGTCACCCCGACACCCCACCGGTGGCCGAGTTCAAACGCTTCCTGCTCTCGCGCCGCGGCCGCCTCATCCCCGAACTCTGAACCCGCCCCGACGGCTACCCCGCCCCCGCCCCCTCCTCCTTTTCCTCCTCCTCCCCCTTCTCGACGTTGACGCGGGCCAGGAGGTACCCCGCGTGGAAGCGGGACTTCGCCCCCACCGCCCGCATCACCTCCGCGATGTGCCGTTGGCACGTCCGCTCCGACATGCCCAGGCGCCGCGCGATGACCTTGTCCTCCAGGCCCTCCGCGAGCATCCGCACGATCGTCCGCCGCAGCCCGTCCGACAGCGACCGCGCCTGGTCCGGGCTCACGCTCGACGCGAAGGGCTCCGCCTCCACCCAGGACCGCTCGAACGCCTCCGTCATGAAGTGCACGACCGCCGGTTCGCGCACCAGCAGCGCCGCCCCGGCGATGTCCGGGACCGCCATCAACGCCGTGCGCCCGTCGATCACGATCATCCGCATCAGCCCGTCCCCCAGCGTGCGGACCTGCGCCCCGCGCGCCGTCATCCGGTCGACGTACGCCGCGGTCGGCCGGGAATAGCGCGCCGTGTGCTGATAGAGCGTGCGCATCCGCACCCCGCGCGCCAGCACCGACTCGTCCCGCCCGATCGCCTCCTCCAGCGCGTCCGCCGGACGCCCCCCGCCCGGCTGCGAGGTCAGCACCTCCCGCTCGCAGGAGGCGACCAGCTCCGTGATCAGCCCCCGTACCGCGACCAGGTCGGTCACCAGCTCCAGCGGGGCAAGCCCGCCCAGGTCCCGCCGGGCGGCCCCGGCCTCGTACTCCGGCACCAGCGCGTCCAGCCGCCTGCGCACGGTCTCCATCTCGTCGTGCGTCTCGCGCACCCGCAGCGCCAGCGGGGCCAGAGCCCGCGCCACGGCGGCCCGCGGGGACACCGCGCTCCACCGCTCGGCGCCGTCGCCGCCCGGTCCCGCCGGGGCCGGCTGGAGCAGCTGGGCGGCGGCCAGTTCCGTGATGGCGGCCGCGGCCCGTGCGCCCAGCGCCGCGGTGGCCTCGGCCGCGCCGAAGGCGTGCCGCTCGACGGCGTACGCGTACAGGCGCCGGGCGGCCGGACTCAGGTCGGCCGTTTCGTCATCGGCAGGCATAGGCATATTCGTCCCGGAATCTCCTGGGTTGTAAACCCCTCGGGTTCTCGCACGGCACCAAGACGAGGCGTGGCCGCGGCCCCGCGGCATATGCCGAACCGGCACAGTGGACCCACGGCAGCGGCCCTCCGGGGGGAGGCGCGAGCCGGACCCGGGGGTGGACACGGTGCAGAGCGAGAGCCCCAGACCCGTGGCCATCCTGCTGAGCCCGCGCCCGGCCGTGATCGCCGCCGCCCGCCGAGCGGGTGCGCGCCCCGTGGTGGTCGCGCCGGTCGCGTCCGTACCGTCCGTCCGAGAGGGGGCGGAACGGCCGGTACGGACGGACTGGCGCGACCACCGGGCACTGACCGCGGAACTCGCCCGGCTGGCCGCGGTCCGCGACGGCCGGGCCGCCGTCTTCGGCTTCGACGCGGCCAGCGCGCTCGCGGCCGCCCGCGCCAACGAGGCGCTGGGCCTGCCCGGCACCCCCAGCGGCGCGGTCACGGCCCTCATGGACAAGGCCGCCCTGCGCGCCCGTACCAACACCCTGCTGCACCCCGGCCACCCCGTCTCCTTCGCCCGCTGCGGACGCGCCGACCTGCTCCCCTTCATCGCCGACCTCATCGGCTACCCGTGCGTGGTCAAACCGCGCGCGGGCGCCGACGGGGAGGGCGTGCGGGGGCTGACCGGCCCCGCGGACGCGCGCGCCGCCGCCCGCGCCTACCCCGAAATCACCGACCTGCTCGTGGAGGAGTTCCTCGAAGGCCCCGAACTCACCGTCGAAGCGCTCTCCCGGGCCGGCCGCCACCGCATCCTCGGCTGGACCAGCCGGCTGCCCGGCCCCCGGCTCACCACCGCGGGCCACCAGCTCCCGGTCCCCCTGGACCCCCGCCCGGCCGCGTCCGTACGGTCCCTCGTGCGCCGGGTCCTGGACCTGGTCCGGCACCGGGACGGCCCCTCCCACACCGAGGTCATCCTCACCGCGCGCGGCCCCCGCCTGGTCGAGGCCCACGCCCGCCCGGGCCTCCTGGAGCCCGACCTGCTGCGCCTCGCCACCGGCATCGACGTCCTGGCCCTCGCGCTCGCCGCGGGCCTGGACCTCCCGGCCCCGCCCCTGCACCCCCGCGCGACCCACGCGGGCCTGCGCTACGTCGACTTCCCCCCGGCCCCGACCCGCCCCACCGCCCTGGCCGCGGCCCGCGCCGTCCCCGGCGTACTCCGTGTCCACCTCTCCCACCCCCACCCCTACATCCTGGCCACAGCCCCCACCGCCACAGCCCTCACCACCACCCTCACCCAAGCCACCTCCCTCCTCCGCTGACCCCCCAACGCCCCCAAGGGCGCCACACCAACGGGCCAGCGGTGCCGCACCAACGGGCCAACCCCGGCCACCTCAAGCCCCGCCGGCGTTTGAGGCGCGGCAACGGCGCCGCAGGGACAGGCCAACCCCGGCCACATCAAGCCCCGCCGGCGTTTGAGGCGCGGCAACGGCGCCGCGCGGACGGGCCGACCCGGCCACATCAAGCCCCGCCGGCGTTTGAGGCGCGGGGTCCGGGGCGGAGCCCCGGAAGACGGCGCCGCCGCGCCCCACCGGGCGTCACCCCCGCAACGACCGCCCGAAGCCGGAACCCAACGGCATGCGCAACCCCAACGGCGGCGGAGCCGCCAACGCATCCGTCACCGGCCGCGAATACCGCCCGGAACACACCGTCCCGAGGACGAAGTCCACGGTCAGCGCGACCACTTCCCCCTGATGCTCCCGCAGCCCGTGCCCGTCCGAGTGCACCTCGAACCGACACGTGGCCCGGTTCGCCTTCTTCGCCCGCGTCGCCAGCCGGAACGACGACTCCGGGTCGCTGCGCGCGTCGTTGGTGCCGTGCACGATCAGGACCTGCCGCCCCGACAACTGCTTCACCGGCTCCGGATCCACCCCCGCCCCCACCTCCGGCAGACAAGGCGCCAGCGCCACCACGCAGTTGACGGCCTCGTGCCCGGCCGCCGCCAACGCCGCCCGCCCACCCGCGTCATAGCCGACGAGGCACACCGGCACGTCGCCGTAGCGTCGTAACGCCTCCTCCACGGCCCACCGCGCCGCTTCCTCCCGCCCGTCCGCACCGTGCTGGACGGTGTGCGTGACCAGCCCCTGCGTCCCGCCCCCGCGGGCCAGCGCCCGCGCGAGCGGCCGCAGGGGACCGGGGAAGAATCTGGACGCCCCGGGGAGCAGGAGCACCACACCATTGACCGTCGAGCCCGAGCCGTTCGCGCCGGCCGCCCGCCCCAGGCGGGCCCCGCGCGCCGGCGGCGCATGCTGTGCCATGGCGGAACAGTCTCAGACTGACAGGTGTACGCCACCCGTCCGCACGGTCACTGTTACGTATCGACCCTCGCCGCCTGCCCCGCGCTCTACGCGCGTAGGAGCTAGAGTGCGCAGATGACGAGCGAGACCCCCAACCTGCCCACCCCAGATCAGATCCGCCGCTCCCCGAAGGTGCTGCTCCACGACCACCTCGACGGTGGACTGCGCCCCGGGACCATCATCGAGCTGGCGCACAAGGTCGGCTACGAGAACCTTCCCGAGACGGACGCCGACAAGCTGGGCGTCTGGTTCCGCGAAGCCGCCGACTCCGGCTCCCTGCCGCGCTACCTGGAGACGTTCGCGCACACCTGCGCCGTCATGCAGACGAAGGAGGCCCTCTTCCGGGTCGCCTCCGAGTGCGCCCAGGACCTCGCCGAGGACGGCGTCGTGTACGCCGAGATCCGGTACGCCCCCGAGCAGCACCTCGAAGCCGGTCTGACCCTCGAAGAGGTCGTCGAGGCGGTCAACGAGGGCTTCCGCGAGGGCGAGCGCCGCGCGCGCTCCAACGGCAACCGGATCCGCATCGGCGCCCTGCTCACCGCGATGCGCCACGCGGCCCGCGCGCTGGAGATCGCCGAGCTGGCGAACCGCTACCGCGACAACGGCGTGGTCGGCTTCGACATCGCGGGCGCCGAGGCCGGGTTCCCTCCCACCCGCCACCTCGACGCCTTCGAGTACCTCAAGCGCGAGAACAACCACTTCACCATCCACGCGGGCGAGGCCTTCGGTCTGCCGTCGATCTGGCAGGCCCTGCAGTGGTGCGGCGCGGACCGCCTCGGTCACGGCGTGAAGATCATCGATGACATCGAGGTCGCCGCCGACGGTTCGGTCACGCTGGGCCGGCTGGCCTCGTACGTCCGGGACAAGCGCATCCCCCTGGAGATGTGCCCGACCTCGAACCTGCAGACGGGCGCGGCGCTCTCCTACGCCGAGCACCCGATCGGTCTGCTGCGCAAGCTCCACTTCCGGCTCACGGTCAACACCGACAACCGGCTGATGAGCGGCACGAGCATGAGCCGCGAGTTCGAGCACCTGGTCGACACCTTCGGGTACTCGCTCGACGACATGCAGTGGTTCACGGTCAATGCGATGAAGTCCGCGTTCATTCCTTTCGATGAACGACTGGCCATGATCAACGACGTGATCAAGCCCGGTTATGCGGAGCTCAAGTCGGAATGGCTGTTCCAGCAGACCGCTTCGACCAGCGGTTCTGTCTCGGCGTAGGCCACGGCATGACGTACTGAAAGCGCCCGGGAGGAGCAATTCCCGGGCGCTTTCTCATATTTAAGGATGTTTGCAGGAGGGGGTTTGAAGTGACTAGTTTGCGGAGCCGCTCAATTCCCTGTCGCAAGGACGATTCATGAAGCAGTCAGCTGCCAAGACCCTCGGTGTCGCCGTCATCGGTGCCGCCTTCGCCGCGGCCGCCGCCGGTACCGCCTCCGCCGCCGTGCCCGCGATCGGTGTCGCCGACGCGCTCGGTACCGTGACCGCCGCCGCCCAGGGCGTGACCAGCCAGCAGAAGGTCGCCCCCGGCGAGGAGGCCCAGTCCCAGTCGAGCGACCCGGCGGAGGCCCTCAAGCCCGTCACCGGTCTCCTCGGCGGCCTGCCGACCAGCAACCTCCCCGGCGGCCTCGGCGGCTGACCCGCCGCACGCGAAATCGCACACGGATCCGCACGTACACACGCGGGGCGCACACCTCTTCGACGAGGTGTGCGCCCCGCTGTGGCATGTGCCACGATCACCCCGAACTGCCCATCCACGCACGGGGTATGAGGTCGAGGACATGCGCATGAAGGCACGAGCGGTCGCGGTCGCCTCGCTGGCCCCCCTGCTCCTGAGCGTCGCCGTCGGATGCACGACCGCGGGCGGCCCGGCGGCCGACAAGGGGCCCGACCCGAAGGGTTCCGCGGCGACCGGGGGAGCCTCCGGCGCCCCCGGTTCCGCCAGCGCGCCCGCGGCGGCCTCCGCCGCGCCGCGCACCGGCACCGTGCTGGAGAAGTCCGCCCTGGAACAGGGCGACCTCGTCGGCTACCAGATCTCGGCCCAGGGCAAGAACCCCAACGCCCCCGTCGGCCAGCCGCAGGCCGACAAGAAGGCCTGCCAGCCCCTCGCCGACGTCATGGGCGACAAGCCGGACCCGGCCGCGCGCGAGACGGTGAACCGCGGCGTCGGCTCCCAGACCCAGGCGGGCCTCGCCATCTCGGACTCGGTCAGCTCCTACGGCGAGAGCGACGCGAAACAGCTCATGGCCCGGCTCAAGGCGGCCGTCGCCGCCTGCGGCGCGGGATTCAACGCCACGATCCAGAAGCAGACCGGCAGCTACCGCGAGGTCAAAGCCGTCGCCTACCAGGCCGGGGGCGACGACAGCGTGAGCTGGACGGTCGTCGCGGCAGCCCAGGGCGTCTCGGCCCACGTCCACCTGGTCCTCGTACGCCAGGGCTCGACGATCGTGCGGCTGATGGCGCTCAATGTCGCGGACGCCCAGCGCAAGGCGGAAGTGCCGCACGACCTCACGGACAGGCAGGTCCAGAAGGTCAAGCAGACCATCCGCTGACGGCGGCTACCAGCTGCCGGAGGCGGCGCCGGTCTTCTCGTTCGGCAGGACCACCCACAGGGCCAGGTAGATCAGGAACTGCGGGCCGGGCAGGAGGCAGGAGACGACGAAGATGAGACGCATCGTGTTCGCGGACATCCCGAAGCGTCGCGCCAGACCGGCACAGACTCCGCCGATCCATCGTCCGTCACGCGGGCGGGCAAGGGCGCTCATGGTTTCTCCTTCGTAAGGATCGCTTTCTTGCGATGCCTCAATACTCCCGGTGAATCGCCGACAGGACCTCGGTCCAGGGGCCGATACCGACCCTGGCAACTCTCGGGGTAGGCCCCTGAGAGCGCACCGGAGAAGGCTCGGGGGAGCGGGGCCGCGACGCGACCCGCTTCCCGGAGCGCCGCAGCCGGGCGCGCAGCGCCGGTACGACGGCCAGGTGGGCCAGCGCCACGCCCAGCACGTTCAGCAACACCGAGTCGACGTCGACCACCCGGCCCGGCACCGCGGTCTGGAGCATGCCGATGCTCACGGAGACGAGCGTCCCCGCCGCGACGGTCCGGCCCATCGAGGCCCACGCGGCCAGTGGCGACGGCGCGAGCCGCCCGCTGACCAGCGGCAGGAGCACCCCGAGCGGTGCGAGCAGCACCAGCGACGAGCCGATCCGCCGCGCCGCCTCCAGCGGCCCGGCGGCCAGGTCGGCTCTGATCCCGGCGAAGGGGGTCAGATTGGCGGAGGCGGCCCATGGCACGTCCAGGGGTCGCAGGGTCACCCAGGCGACGAGCAGGAGGTGGGCGGCCAGCAGACCGCCGCCCACGAGCCGGAGCCGGAGTTGAATGGCGGCGCTGCCGCCGGCTTCATGACGCTGCACACCTGCGAAGACGCACCAGCCGGTAGCCGCGGTTCCGGCCGGTTCAGCGTGTGGCGAGGAGCACGATGAGAGCGACCGCTCCGATGGCCGCGGGCGCGATGATCTCGTACGACCAACGCACCCGCACGCTGCCCTGCGCCCCGGCGCGCGAAGCGCAGCGCTCGGCCAGCTCCGTCAGCTCGTGCACGACCTTGTCCGCCCCGGCCGGCGCCGCCTCCTGGGCGCGCCCGGCCCGCCGGTTCGCCTTCTTCCGCTCGCGCAGCGACACCGGAATGGACCACAGCTGGTACGTGTCCCCCTCGGCCAGCGCCTCCGCCGAGAACCCGGCCCGCACCGCGTCCACGGCGGCCCAGGGCAGCTCGATGGTGCGGAAGGGGTTCCGCACACGCATCCGGTTGTCGTTCGCGAAGACCGCGGGCCGCAGCGTGAACGCGACGATCAGCGGCACCGCACACAACAACACCGCCCCGGCGATCAACGGCGCCGACCCGTCCCCGCGCACCAGCGCGTCCCCGCACAACCACCCGACCAGCGCCAACATCAGCACGCCGGTCACCATGGCCATGGGGGAGCGATAGACCCGATCGTCATAGACCGGCTCGTCGGCAGCGGGGGGCACGGGACTCGTCATGCCCCGATTCTGCCGCACGGCGGAGGCGGGGGAGGTCGGGGTGGTGGGCACGCGGCTTCGCCGCGTTGGGCGGGTGCTTCGGCGGGGCGGGGTCGGGGAGGGCCCGGGGGCTGCCCGTCAGTTCCACTGTCTCTCCGTGCCGGGGCGACCTGTCAAGGGCGCTCCTTCGTCGCGTCGCTACGCGATGTCGCTGCGCTCCACCCTTGACAGGCCACCCCGTCACGGAAAGCCAAGAACTGTCGGGAAGCCCCCGGAGGAAGGGCAGGGGGGACCTTTCCCATGCGGCCCCGTTGCGAGCGATGCGCCGGAGGCTCTGAGAGCGGCCTTGCCGCGCCCTCCGGGCGACAAGACAACGACCACAAGCCACAAGCACGCTCTCAGATCGCTACGCGCTTCTCCGAGGAGGCGTCTGCGGGCTGATTGGGGTGAGAACTCGGCGAGACCGAGCATGGGGGCGGTCTGAGGCCGTCCGCCCCTTGAAAGTGGGATCCAAATGCCAACAAAAGAGGCATTTTGGAGGGTTGTTGAGTCCCTGCCGCCACCAGACCCGACTCCTGCTCGGTTGAGCCGAGCTTCCACCCCTCCCGCACCGCCCACCAGCTCCACGCGGCCCGCAGACGCTTCTCTCGGAGGAGCGCGTAGCGATCTAGGGGCGTGCTTGTGGCTCGTTCGCCCGGAGGGCGCGGCAAGGTCGCACTCAGGGCCCCTCCCGCACTGCCCGGAATCCCGGGAAGTGGGTCATGTCCCCCCTGCCCTTCCTCCGGGGGCTTCCCGACAGTTCTTGGCTTTCCGTGGGGACGGGGCCTGTCAAGGGTGGCCGCAGGCCATCGCGCAGCGACGCGACCGCAGGGAGCGCCCTTGACAG
>NZ_JBVHUE010000026.1:0-136131 GCF_055565515.1 Streptomyces sp. NPDC028419
CGGGCTACTCTCCCCCCACACCCCCCCCCTCCTTCCCCCCCCCCCTCCCTCCCCCCCCCCCCCCCCCCCCCCCCCTCCCCCCCCCCCCCCCCCCCCCCCCCCCCGCCACTTGTCTATGCAACGAGTTGCACAGCAAGATCGGGGCATGGCGCTCGACCACGCGATTCTCGTCTCCCTGCTGGAGATGCCGGGCTCCGGCTATGACCTGGCCCGGAGGTTCGACCGGTCCATCGGCTACTTCTGGACCGCCACCCACCAGCAGATCTACCGCGTCGTGGGGCGCATGGAAGGCGACGGGCTGCTGACCTCCCGGGAGGTGCCGCAACAGGGCCGCCCGGACAAGAAGGAGTACTCCGTCGCCGCCGCCGGTCGCGCCGCCCTGTCCCAGTGGCTGCACCAGCCGATCGAGCCGGAGAGCCTGCGCCACGACCTCGCCGTGAAGATCCGGGGCGCGGCCTTCGACGACCCGGCCGCGCTGGTCCGCGAGGTCGAACGCCACCACCAGGTCCACAGCGACCGGCTCGCGCGCTACCTCGCGGGGGAGCTGCGCGATTTCACCGGCCCCGAGGCCCCCGCGCCGCTCGACACCGGGCATGAGCTCCAGCACGTCGTGCTGCGCGGCGGCATCGCCTACGAGCGCATGACGCTCGCCTGGCTCGACGACGTCCTCGCCACGCTCCACCGGCTCGGCGCCGCTCCGCGCTCCTCCTGAAACGCCCCCCTCGCCCCTCTCCTCCCCTCCCGAAGGTGAACTCCATGGCCGACTCCCTGCTGTTCAACCCGCGCACCTACGACCCGGCGCACTTCGACCCCGAGACCCGCAGGCTGCTGCGCGCCACCGTCGACTGGTTCGAGGAGCGCGGCAAGCGCCGGCTGATCGAGGACTACCGGTCCCGCGCCTGGCTGGGCGACTTCCTCGCCTTCGCGGCGAAGGAAGGGCTGTTCGCCACCTTCCTCACCCCGGCCGCCGCCGCCAGCAAGCAGGACCAGCGGTGGGACACCGCCCGGATCGCCGCCCTCAACGAGATCCTCGGCTTCTACGGCCTCGACTACTGGTACGCGTGGCAGGTCACCATCCTCGGCCTCGGGCCCGTCTGGCAGAGCGACAACGCCGCCGCCCGTGACCGCGCCGCCGAACTCCTCGCGCAGGGCGAGGTCTTCGCGTTCGGGCTGTCCGAGCGGACCCACGGCGCCGACATCTACTCCACCGACATGCTGCTGGAACCCGACGGCGACGGCGGCTTCCTGGCGAGCGGTTCCAAGTACTACATCGGCAACGGCAACGCGGCCGGGCTCGTCTCCGTCTTCGGCCGGCGCACCGACGTCGAGGGCTCGGACGGGTACGTCTTCTTCGCGGCCGACAGCCGCCACGCGGCGTACGAGTTGGTGCAGAACGTCGTCGACTCCTCCAAGTACGTCAGCGAGTTCCGCCTGGCGCGCTACCCGGTGTCCGCGGACGACGTCCTGCACACCGGCCGCGCGGCCTTCGACGCGGCCCTCAACACGGTCAACGTCGGCAAGTTCAACCTCTGCACCGCCTCGATCGGCATCTGCGAACACGCCATGTACGAGGCCGTCACCCACGCGCAGAACCGCATCCTCTACGGCCGTCCCGTCACCGCCTTCCCGCACGTGCGCCGCGAGTTGGCCGACGCGTACGTCCGCCTCGTCGGGATGAAGCTCTTCAGCGACCGCGCCGTCGACTACTTCCGCTCGGCCGGGCCCGAGGACCGCCGGTACCTGCTCTTCAACCCGATGACGAAGATGAAGGTGACCACGGAGGGCGAGAAGGTCATCGACCTGATGTGGGACGTCATCGCCGCCAAGGGCTTCGAGAAGGACACCTACTTCGCCGAGGCGGCCGTCGAGATCCGGAGCCTGCCCAAGCTGGAGGGCACCGTCCACGTCAACCTCGCGCTGATCCTCAAGTTCATGCGCAACCACCTGCTGGAGCCGGTCGAGTACCCCGCCACGGCGACCCGCCTCGACGCGGCCGACGACGACTTCCTCTTCCGGCAGGGTCCCGCCCGGGGCCTGGGCTCCGTGCGCTTCCACGACTGGCGCGCCGCCTTCGAGGGCTACGCCGACGTGCCGAACGTCGCCCGCTTCCGCGAGCAGGCGGACGCCCTGTGCGCCTTCGTCTCCACCGTCGCCCCCGACGAGGCGCAGAGCCGTGACCTCGACTTCCTGCTCTCCGTCGGCCAGCTGTTCGCGCTGGTGGTGTACGGCCAGCTGATCCTGGAGCAGGCCGCCCTGACGGACCTGGACGCCTCCGTCCTCGACGAGCTGTTCTCCGTCCTGGTGCGCGACTTCTCCGGGCACGCCGTCGAACTGCACGGCAAGGACTCCGCCACCGAGGCGCAGCAGGCCTGGGCGCTGGGCGCCGTACGCCGCCCCGTCGTCGACGAGGCCCGCGCGGCCCGGGTCTGGGAGCGGGTGGAGGCGCTGTCCGGGTCCTACGAGATGGGGCAGTGACCCCGTAGCGCCGAGGTGAGGGCCCCCGCCCGTGCGCGGGGGCCGTTCCGCCCCGGGTATCTTGTTGCACATCACTTGCAAGAACGATAGATGTGCGAAAGAGGTCGCCGTGGGCGCTCCGGTGGTGCTGGGCATCGAGTCGTCGTGCGACGAGACCGGAGCCGGGATCGTCTCCGGCGGCCGGCTGCTCGCGCACGTCGTGGCGTCGAGCATGGACGAGCACGCCCGCTTCGGCGGGGTCGTGCCCGAGATCGCCGCCCGGGCGCACCTCCAGTCGTTCAACCCGGTCGTCCAGCAGGCCCTCGACCAGGCCGGGCTGCGGCTGGGCGACATCGACGCCGTCGCCGTCACGACCGGCCCGGGGCTCTCCGGCGCCCTCCAGGTGGGGCTCTCGGGGGCGAAGACCCTCGCGTACGCGGCCGGGGTCCCGCTGTACGGAGTGCACCACCTCGCCGGGCACGTCGCGGCCGACACCCTGGAGCACGGGCCGCTGCCGAACCCGTGCATGGTGCTGATCGTCTCCGGCGGTCACACCTCGCTGCTGCTCGTGCGCGACCTCGTGCGCGACCCGATCCTGCACCTCGGCGACACCGTGGACGACGCGGCGGGGGAGTGCTTCGACAAGGTGGCCCGGGTCTTCGGGCTGCCGTACCCCGGCGGCCCCGCCGTCGACCGGGCGGCCCGCGGGGGCAACGGCTGCGCGGTGGCCTTCCCGCGCCCGCTGACGCGGCCGGGGGACGACCCGTACGCGTTCTCCTTCTCCGGCTTGAAGACCGCGGCCGCCCGCTGGGCGGAGCAGCACCGGCTGCGGGGCGAGGAGATCCCGCTCGCCGACGGCGCCGCCTCGCTCCAGGAGGCCGTCGCGGACGTGTTGACCCGCAAGGCGCTGGCCGCCTGCCGCGCGTACGAGGTACGGACCCTCGTCGTGGTGGGCGGCGTCGCGGCGAACTCGCGGGTGCGGGCCCTGGCCGAGGAGCGCTGCGCGGCCGCCGGCGTCGAACTCCGGGTGCCGCCGCTGACCCTGTGCACCGACAACGGGGCGATGATCGCGGCCGTCGGCGACCTGCTGGTGCGGGCCGGATCCGATCCGGCGCAGCTCGACGTGTCCATCGATCCGTCCGCACCGCTGGAGTACGCCGCCCTGCACCCCGTCGCCCGCCCGTCCGCGCGCGTCGCCTAGCCGGGCCGTCCCCTTCGCACCCCGCCGGGCCTCAGGGGCGCCCGGGCGCCGGCTTCTCGGTGTCGAAGGTGTAGAACTTGCGGTGGTCCAGCATGTCGGCCGGCGTCACGTTGTTCCACGGCCGCATGGTGCCGTGCAGGTCGACCACGTCCGGCGTCCGGGTGGCGGGCTGATAGGCGGACTTCGGGTGCCGGCCCTGCCACTCGGCCCACAGCATGTCGATGAAGGCGTGGTGCAGCCAGAACACGGGGTCGTTGGGGGACGCCGCGCTGGCCATGTGGCCGCCCACCCACATGTGGACCCGGTTGTGCAGGTTGGTGCCGCGCCAGCCCTCCAGGTTGTTGCGGAAGCCGCCCGACGTGCTGTTCCAGGGGGCCGTGTCGTACTCCGGCATGTTCAGCACGGCATTGACCTCGTCCTTGGTCGGCAGCTGCTTGCTACCGCCGAGCACGCGCCGCAGGTAGGTGCGCCGGTCCACGCCCACGGTGACGGCCCACTTGCCCCCCGAGTACGCGAAGGGGCCGTCGAGCACCTGGCCGTCGCGGGCCCGGACGGTGCCCCCGAGGAAGTCGGCGGCCCACAGCGAGGAGCCGGGGGTGCGGTCGACGGTCCAGTCCCAGTAGGGGATCGAGACCTTCGGGTCCACCTTCTGTAGCTCCGCCTCGAAGTCGAGCAGGAAGCGGCGGTGCCAGGGCAGGAAGGAGGGGGAGCGGTGGCCGACCCGGGCGCCGAAGTCGCTGTCGCCCATCAGGAAGGCGTTGTGGGCACTGACGAAGCGGTCGTAGACGCCCTTGCGCTTGAGTTCGAGCAGCGCGTTGGTGAAGGCGCGCTTCTCGTCGGCGGTGAGCTTGGCCTGGTTCTTGCGGACGGTCATGCCGGATCTCCGTTGGCGCCGAGCGGGACGAGGATCGCGCCCTGGAGGTCGCGGACGGCGGCGCGGGCCGCCGTGATGGGGTCGGGGAACGTCTCGTAGTGGTTGACCACCGTGATCCAACTCCCGTCGGCATTGGGCATCAGGTGCAGCTCGACGCCGTCGATGCGCACGCTCGGCATGGCCGGCAGGTGGTGCCCACCGGTGTGCTGGCCCGAGGTGTCGAGCGATATCTGTATGCGGCGGCCCTCGAACACCTCGTCGACGGGCGTGATGGCTTTGGCGGCGCCCGAGGCGCCCGGGGCGCCGGAAGCGGCCGCGCCGCCGGCCGGGACGGCGGCCGGCTTGGTGGACGACGTGGACGAGCAGGCGCTCGTCAGCCCGATGGCGGTGGCTGCGCCGGCCGACATGCTCAGGGCCTGCCGGCGGGTGATCTTCTTCATGGCTCGAAGAAGTATCAGAAGGGCGCGGCCAGTTGATCAGCGGCCCCGGCGTCAACGGCCGGCTTCCCGCTCAGGACAAGGCTACTTTCGGTCGATTTACCTCCTTCTCGGACGTGGCGTGAAGGAACGATTCGGCGGGCAGCGGGTGTTCGGCGGCCCCGCCCGGCATCCGGGTGGACCTCTCGTGTCGCCCGGGTGATCGACCCCCCTGCGCCGGGCATGTCGCCCACTTGTGCGATACCCGTTGTGGCTTCGTGTGCGCCATGACCTCACCCCGCCCCTCGCGCCGCACCCGTCTCCTCGCGCTGTGCGTGGCCGCCGTGGCCGCCCTGCCCCTCACGGCCGCCTCGGCCACCGCCGTGAACGCCGCACCCCCCACCGCCGTACGCGCCCCCGCCGACGGTGACGGGCCGGAGGTGCTCCGCTCGCGCACCGTCCCCCTCGACCTCGCGGACTTCCGGGCCCTGTGCACCCCCGCACCCTTCGGCGCGCCCCGCAGCTGGAGCTTCTCCTTCTTCGGCGACGTGCACGTCACCGCCGTCGAGGACGGCACCGACGACGACCAGGGTTCGCGCACCTGGTCCGGACACGTCGCGGGCAACCCGCGGTCCAGCGTGATCGTCTCCCTGCGCGGCGTGTGCACCCCCGAGGGCCAGCGGTCCGCCGCGCCCGTCGCCAAGGTCGTCGCCGACCTGGGGGACCGCGTCTACCGCCTGGAGACCCGCCCCGGTCACCCCGTCCACGCCCGGATCACCGAGGAGGACCCGAACCAGCGGCCGCGGCGCGCCCCCGACGCGCTGGCGGTCGACCCGGCCGCCCGGAACGCCCCGCGCACCTCCCTCTCCGGCCGCGCCGCGGCCGGCGCCGCGGACCCCGTCGTCATCGACGTCGCCGCAGGCTTCACCCAGCTCGCGATCGACCGGGCGGGCGGCGAGCAGCAGGTGATCAACACCATCAACTGGGCCGAGCGCAAGATGAACGAGGCCCTCGCCGACAGCGGCGTCGCGGCGAGCATCGACATCATCGGCACCTACAACACCGACTACCGGGGCGAGAACGAGTCCGGCCTGATGTGGCGGAAGCTGAGCAACCCCCGGGACCAGGAGCTCGGCGCCACCGCGGCGGAGGTGCGCCGCCGCTACGGCGTCGACCTCGTCACCGTGGTCAACAGCGTCCCCGGCCGCTCCTCCGGCCAGGGCAGCCTGCCCGTGCGCGGCAACTTCAACGACAGCCTGGCCTTCTCCGTCGTCGACTTCGACTCGCTCACCGGCTGGTACAACCTCGGCCACGAGATCGGCCACAACCTCGGCCTCTTCCACGACCGCCGCACCCTCGACCAGCAGGTCCCGGACGGGAGCTGGGTCAACGACCTGAACACTCCCTACGGCACCGGCTGGATCTCGCCCGACGAGCAGCACACCTCGCTCATGGCGTACGCCACCTCCTGCCGCAAGGCGTGCCACACGGAGAACGTCTACTCGAACCCCGGCCTCTCCGTCGACGGCCAGCCGCTCGGCGACCGGAACGACAACAACGCGGCGCTCGCCCGGCTCACGACTCCCATCGTGGCGGGCTACCGGTCCCTCACGACGCCCAAGACCCGCTACGCCCTCACCCTGGAGAACAGCGAGGGCGGCACGATCCGACCCGCCGTCTACGGCCCGTACAAGCCCGGCACCGTCGTCGGCGTCACCGCCACCCCCGCCACCGGCTACCGACTGGCGGCCTGGATCTACGACGGCCGTCAGTACGCCCCGAGCAGCCAGGTCAACGTGACCATGGACGCGGCCCACACCCTGCGCGCCGTCTTCCTGGAGGTCTGATCGGCTCCGGGCCCGCCCGACGGGGGCGGGCCCGGAACCCGTACGGCCCAACCCGGCGCGCCGGCGGGCGCACCCCGCGTCTTGACTGGGGCGTGGACACCGACCAGCAGACCTCCGTCGCCCCGTACCGCAACCTGATCATGGCGACGCTCGGTTTCACGCTCACCTTCTGGGCGTGGGACCTGATCGCCCCGCTGGCCACCGGGTACAAGGACCGCCTCGGCCTGAGCTCCTTGCAGCAGTCCTTGCTGGTCGCGATCCCGGTCCTGGTCGGTTCCCTCGGGCGCATCCCCGTGGGCGCGCTCACCGACCGCTACGGCGCGAAGCTGATGTTCCCGCTGGTGTCCGCGCTCACCGTCGTGCCGGTGCTCCTCCTGGTCCTGGTCAAGGACGACTACGTGCCGCTCCTCGCCGTGGCCCTGCTGCTCGGCCTGGGCGGCACGACGTTCGCGATCGGCGTCCCCCTGGTCAACTCCTGGTTCCCGCCCGGCCGTCGGGGCTTCGCGCTCGGCGTCTTCGGCATGGGCACCGGCGGCGTCGCCCTCTCCGGCTACTTCACCCCCCGCATGGCCGCCCACGGGGAGAACCTGCCCTTCTACGTCGTGGCCGCCGCGCTCGCCGGCTACGCGGCGCTGGCGGCGGTCCTGATCACGGACCGGCCCGACCGGGCCGCCAGCACGGTCTCGCTCGCCACCCGGTTGCGCCGGGCGGGCGGGCTGCGGATCACCTGGGAGCTGTCCGCGCTCTATGCCATCGGCTTCGGCGGGGTCGTCGCCTTCGGCGTCTACCTGCCGACCTACCTGAAGACCTGGTACGCGCTCCCGCCGACCGACGCCGGTGCCAGGGCGGCCGGGTTCGCCCTGGTCACCGTGGTCTTCCGGCCCCTCGGCGGTCGTCTCTCGGACCGTTTCCACCCGGCGGTCGTCACGGCCGTCGCGCTGGCCGTCGTGGCCCTCTTCGCCGTCGTCCAGGCCTTCGACCCGCCGATCGCCCCGGTCGCCACCATCGCGCTGCTCGCGATGGCCGCCGGACTGGGCGCGGCCGGAGGCAGCGTCTTCGCCCTCGTCTCGCAGGTCACCCCGCAGGCACAGGTGGGCAGCGTCACCGGCATCGTCGGCGCCGTGGGCGGGCTCGGTGGCTTCGTCCCGCCCCTGGTCATGGGCGGGATCTACAGCGCGAAGGGCTCGTACTCGATCGGCTTCATGCTGCTGTCCGACCTCGCGCTCGCCGGGTGCGTGTACGCCTACGGCCGCATGCGCACCCAGCGCCCCGACTCCGACCGATGAGTTCCGCCATGATCAGGAGTCGTACAGAGTAGTGGGGGCGCGGCGACCGTACGAACGGTCCGCCCGCGCGCCGACCACAACGGCACGACACCGCACACGAGATACCGAGGAACCACGATGCGCACCCTGATCAGCACCGCTTTCATCTCCCTCGACGGCGTCGTGGAGGCCCCGGGCGGCGAGCCCGGCTACCGGAACTCCGGGTGGACCTTCAAGGACATCGAGTTCCTCCCCGAGGCCTTCGAGATCAAGGGGCGGGAGCAGCAGGAAGCCACCGCCATACTGCTGGGCCGCACCAGCTACGAGGCCTTCAGCCCGGTGTGGCCCGACATGGCGGACTTCGCCGACTACAAGGCGATGCCGAAGTACGTCGTCTCCACCAGCCTCGCCGAGGGCGACCTGGTGTCGAACTGGGGCGAGACCACGATCCTGCGCTCGCTCGACGAGGTCGCCGCCCTGAAGGAGACCGAGGGCGGCCCGATCATCGTCCACGGCAGCGCCACCCTGAACCGGGCCCTGTCCGACGCCGGGCTGATCGACCGCTACCACCTGCTCGTCTTCCCCCTCCTGCTCGGCGCGGGCAAGCGGCTGTTCAGCTCCACCGACAAGGACACCCAGAAGCTGAAGCTCGTCGAGCACGAGGCGTACGCCAACGGTCTGCAGAAGAACGTCTTCGACGTCGTCCGCTGACCCGGTCCGTAGCCACAAGAGGCGCTCCCAGCAGGGGACATGTGCCCCTGTAGACCCAGGAGAACCCCCTGCTCCCGTCCACAGAAAGGGATTTGCGCGATCCGTGTCGACGGTCGACCGGGGCGCTGTACGGTGACGTCGGCTGTGGCGAACATGTCGTCAATTCACCTGCTTCGCCCTGGTTTCCGTTGTATTCGGACGAAAGGAACCACGTGAGCACTCACGTCGAGCCCGTCGAGTCCCCGGAAGAGTTCAACGTCAAGCACTTCTCGGACGGCAACGGCACGCTGCTGTACAAGAACGTCGCGGTCCTCGGCACGGTCCAGCAGAGCCGGCAGCAGTTCCGCGTGGGGACGGGCGGCCGGCTCTACGCCACCAGCCCCGACCACCCGCTGAAGGCCTGGCTGCAGAAGCCGGCCGACGTCGACGCGACGGCCCAGCAGATCGTCGGCGTGGTGGCCGACGAGCAGGCGGGCGGCTACACCGCCCTGAGCGCCGACGGGGTCAGCAACTGGGCGCACTCCTACGGCGGCGACCTGGGCACGCCGCTCGGGGCGATCAAGGCGATCTCGAAGAGCGGGGCGTTCGGCTCCATCGTCTGGGGCGTCCCGTACTGCCACGCCGGATGGGTGGCCTCCCTGATGCCGACCCTCAGCTCGATGGGCACGATCAGCGTTCCCGGCGGAACTCTGTCCATCGGGCAGAACGTCCACTCGGCGGCCATCGTGGGCAGTTCGTGGCTCAAGGGCGTCGACGCGGGCGACGCCCGGCAGGAGGACTTCCCCGCGGAGTGGCGGGCCGGGGTCGTCGCGACGCTGTGTCCCAAGGCCGTGGGCCACCAGGACCTGACGAACATCACGATCCTCTGCGAACTCCTGAAGAAGGCAGGCTTCAAACCCGCGCGCAAGGCGGACCTCGGGGCCCGCATCGGCTTCATCCTCAAGAACCACCCGCAACACGACAAGACGCTGCGCTCGCTGCCCAACATCCTGACCTACTACGGCAACCTCTTCTGACCCGGCCGCCGCGTACGCCCTCCCGTCGCAGGGAGGGCGTACGCGGCCACCCGCTGCCGCGCCGGTTCAGTGCTCGCAGAGGGAGAACTCGCGCTCGTAGATCTGCTCGTTGTGCTCGTCGACGAAGAACTTGCGCTCCTGCATGAGCTGTTCGCGGTGACCCTTGGCCTCCTCCAGCGTCATGGTCGAGGTGGCGGACCACGGCTGCTGCGGCGGCACGTCGGCCGTCGAGGCGATCCTCCGCGACGGGTCGACCAGGAAGAACGCGAGGATCTTGCGGTGTCCCGGGCGGTCGGGGTCCACGAGGCCGAACGGGCTGACGCGGTGCTGCAGGACGTTGGGGAAGGCCAGGCAGCGGCCCGCCGGCGTCGCCGCCGACCCCAGATCCTGGCTCAGGGCGTCCTCGTTCTCCAGGCCGTAGACCTCGCGCACGCCGCCGTCGTCGCTCTGTTCGTAGTCCGGGTCGTCCAGGGCCGCCCGGAAGCCCAACCGGCTCTCGGTGATGTTCTCGCTGTCCCAGTAGTAGATGCCGGTCGAGACGATCCGCTCGTTGAGCATCCCCTCGACGTGCCAGGAGCCGCCCGGGTACTCGGGCTTCTCCGGGGTCAGGTGCACGGTCGCGAGCTTGACGATGAGCTGGAGGCGGCGGCCGCGCAGATCGACCCGGGCGTCCGCGTCCGGCGGTTCGGGCGCGGTGTAGGCGGGGGCGTCCGGGATGGCCGGGCGCCGGTTGTCCCACCAGTCGTCCGAGGCCTCCTCCCAGGCGTCGCGGGCTTCCGCGTAGGCCGCGGCCCCTGCCTCGTCATCGGCGAAGGAGGACCTGTTCGGGCACTGCGGCTTCGAGTCGTCGTACCACCCGTAGGGATCGGCCTCGATCCGCGGCGGCCGGGGGTGGCGCAGGTCGGTGAGCACGTTCTCCAGCAGCGGCCGCATGCGTGCGAACAACTCCGGGAGGACGGCGTCCAGTTCGCGGTGCTCTTCGGGGTGGACGTTGTTGACGTAGGAGCGGAAGGCCACCTCGCCCTCGGCGCTGACGTCGACCTCCGTGGGCAACCACTGGTACTTCTCGGAGAACTCGTACTTCGAATGACGGTCCGTCGGGTCCTCCCACGCCTGCTCCGGCCCGCCGCTGACCCCCCTCACCAGGCAGAACAGCGAGGGATGGACCAGGTCCAGCACCTGGCCGTCGGAGCCCGGATGCCAGTCCCGCTCGGCCTCGGGGACCTCTTCCAGGACCCGGACCGCCGCCCGCAGCCGCGCTCGCAGCGCGTCGTCGATCAGCGAGTCCGACTGCCACACGCCGTCGACCCCGGACACCTCGACGCCGGTCCGCTCGTCGCGCAACGCGCGGTAGTGCGCGAGTTCGGCGATCACGTACCGCACCTGCGCCTCCGTGAGGCCCTGGGCGATCGCTTCCTGCGTCCACCTGGCGACGACGTCGCCGTCGTGCATCTTGTCGAACCACCCCGACTTCGCCCGGATGTGCGAGCTGAACTCCATCATCTGGAGCTCGCGCAGCGTGCGGGGCGTCGCGAACGGCAAGGAACGGAACGTGTGGAAGGGCAGCGGAAAGGCAGTCAGACCGGACAATTCTCTTGGTCCTTCGAGTCGGTGTGCGGTGCCCGGAAGGATACGTGAGCACACTGACACCCCACCCGCGCCCCGTTGGAGCGCCATCGGCGGGACGACCGCGCGGCGGAGATTTCCCGGTATTTCTTTCCGGGCTTGCACTGTCGTGCGGTCCAGTATTACTTTAAGCCCATGGCAAATCAATTGGCTTCTTCTGTGGAATTGCTGTCCTACGTCCGCGATGTCTCATTACGTGATGACGAAATCCTGCGCGATCTCCGGGAGCTCACCGGCCAGCTGCCCATGGGGCAGGCGATGCAGGTAATGGCGGAGGAGGGTCAATTCCTGGCCCTCCTCGTCGGCCTGGTCGGGGCCCGGAACGTACTGGAGATCGGGACGTTCACCGGCTACAGCACGCTGTGCATGGCGCGCGCGCTCCCGTCGGACGGTCAGCTGATCACCTGCGACATCAGCGACAAATGGCCCGGCATCGCCCAGGGATACTGGGACAAGGCGGGCGTCAGCGACCGCATCGACGTCCGCATCGGCAACGCGACCGACACCATGGCCGAGCTGACCACCGCGGGCGCGGCGGGTACCTTCGATTTCGTTTTCATCGATGCGGACAAGGCGAATTACCGCAGCTATTACGATGCGGCTATCGAATTGGTCCGCCCCGGCGGGCTCATTGTCATCGACAACACCCTCTTCTTCGGAAGGGTGATCGACCCGTCCGCCCAGGATCCCGATTCGGTCGCGGTACGCGAACTGAACCTTTTCCTGCGGGACGACGAACGGGTCGACATTTCCCTTCTTCCGGTGGCCGACGGAATTACCTTGGCGCGCAAGAAGACGAGCTGATGAATCAGCGCGCCGGTGCCGCCGTGGCCACTGCGTGGTGCGCGGCCAGATCCGGCGCGCTGATCTCGATGGTGGGGTGGGCCGCACGCGGCCCGGAGACCAGGTGCAGCTGCTGGAGCCCCTCGTCGCCCGCCGCCGGCAGAGCGGCCAGACAGTCGCACGGCTCCTCGGAGGACCGCGTGAAACCGGCGAACCGGTAGGCGATCTCCATCATGCGGTTGCGGTCCGTGGGACGGAAGTCCGCGACCAGGTGCGCACCCGCCCGCGCGGCCTGGTCGATCAGCCAGTTCAGCAGCGCCGCACCCGCACCGAACGAGACGACCCGGCAGGACGTGGCCAGCAGCTTGAGGTGCCAGACCCCCGGGTGCGTCGCCAGCAGCATCACGCCGACGGCGCCGTGCGGCCCGAAGCGGTCGGTCATGGTGGTCACCAGGACCTCGTGCCCCGGATCCGCCAGCAGCTCGCGCAGCGCCGCGTCCGAGTAGTGCACCCCGGTCGCGTTCATCTGGCTCGTGCGCAGCGTGAGTTCCTCGACGCGGGTCAACTGCTCACCGGTGGCCCGCTCGATGCGCATCACCAGCTCCAGCGACCGCAGGAACTCCTCGTCCGGTCCCTTGAACGCGGCCTGTTCCGCCTCCCGCTCGAAGCCGGCCCGGTACATCTGGCGGCGCCGCTGGGAGTCGACGGTGACGTTCTCGGGACTGAACTCCGCCAGCTCCGCGAACGACAGCACTTCCGCGGCGTCGTAGCAGCGGACCTGCGGCAGGTGGAAGGCCACCTCGGCACGCTCGGCCGGCTGATCGTCGACGAACGCGATGGTGGACTCGGCGAACTTGAGCCGCTCGGCGATCAGCCGCACGGAGTCCGACTTCGGCCCCCACCCGATCCGGGGCACGACGAAGAACTCGGCGAGCCCCAACGCCTCCAACTTCGCCCAGGCCAGGTCGTGGTCGTTCTTGCTGGCGACCGCCTGCAGGATCCCGCGGGAGTCGAGAGTGGCGATCAACTCCCGCACCGCGTCGGGCACCCGGACCTCGTCGTCCTCCAGCAGGGTGCCCTGCCAAAGCGTGTTGTCCAGGTCCCAGACCAGGCACTTCACCATGGTCGGCTGTTCAGACACGGGCCCTCCCCGGGTGCTCACTGCGCCGTCGCGACGGCATGCTGCGCCAGAATCAACTGACATATTTCGCTGGTGCCTTCGATGATTTCCATCAACTTCGCGTCCCGGTACGCGCGGGCCACCACATGGCCGTCCTGCGCCGCCGCCGAGGCCAACACCTGCACCGCGGTGGCCGCTCCGGTGGCGGCGTTGCTGGCGCTGACGTGCTTGGCGAGGACCGTGGCGACGACCATGTCGGGAGAACCGGCGTCCCAACACGAACTCGCGTGCGCGCACGCCTGCGTCGCCACCTGCTCGGCGATGAACAGCTCGGCGAGGTGACGCGCCACGAGCTGGTGCTCGCTGAGCGGTTTGCCGAACTGCGTACGGGACTTGGCGTGCAGCGCCGCGGCATTGCGGCAAGCCCGCAGGATGCCGACGCAGCCCCAGGCCACCGAGATCCGCCCGTACGCGAGCGCCGTGGTGACCAGCAGCGGCAGCGGCAGGCCGGGGCTCCCGAGCACGCTCGACGCCGGCAGTCGCACCGAGTCGAATTGGATGTTCGCGTGCCCGGCGGCACGGCACCCCATCGGGTCGGCGACCGGCTCCACGCGGACACCCGGGGTCGAGGCGGGGACCACGACGGCCGCCGCACCGCCCTCGCACTGGCCGAAGACGACCAGCAGGTCGGCGTAAAGGGCGCCGGTGACCCACATCTTGCGACCGTCGAGGACGACCGAGTCGCCGTCGAGCTTGATCTGCGTGCTCATCGTGGAGAGGTCGGAGCCGGCACCCGGCTCGCTGAACCCCACCGCCGCCAGCTGGCCACCGACCAGCCGCGGCAGCAGGGCCGCGGACTGATCCGCGTTCGCGAGCCGCTGGATGGTCCAGGCCGCCATCCCCTGCGAGGTCATCACGCTCCGCAGGGAGCTGCACCGGCTGCCCACGTGCGCCGTCAGCTCGCCGCTGTCACGGCTGCTCAGGCCGAGACCGCCGTGCGCGGGGGAGACCTCCGCGCACAGCAGTCCTCGGGCACCGGCCGTGCGCAGCAGCTCGACCGGTATCCGACCGGCCAGGTCCCATCCGTCGGCCTGGCCGTCGACGAGCCCGTCGAAGAAGTCGAACGCTTCGGTCAGTCGCTCAGACATCGCTGCCCGCGGTGGAGCCCCCCTGGAGCCGGAGCACCAGGTCCGTCATGCCCTGCACCGTACGGAAGTTGTCCAGCTTGAGGTCCGCGCCGACGATGGCGATCCGGTAGCTCTGTTCGAGATGGACCACCAGCTCCATGGCGAACATGGAGGACAGCAGCCCGGAGGCGAAGAGGTCCTGGGTCGGGGACAGGGAGGACTTGGTCCGCCCCTCGAGGAAGCCGAGCAGCGCCTCCTGGATGGCTTCGGGGCTTACCGCAGCTCCGTCAATTGCCTGGTCGATCGTCATGCTCATGCCTTTCCGTAGGAGTAGAAGCCGTGGCCCGTCTTGCGGCCGAGTTCGCCGCGGCCCACCTTGGCCAGCAGCAGGTCACAGGGTTTGCACGCCTCGTCGCCGGTACGTTCGTAGAGTTCGGCGAGGGAGTCCGTCAGGTTGTCCAGCCCGATCAGGTCCGCGGTGCGCAGCGGACCGGTCGGGTGCCCGAGGCACCCCTCCATGAGCTCGTCGACCGCCTCGACCGTGGCGGTGCCCTGGCTGACGATCCGCACCGCGGTGTTGATCATCGGGTGGAGCAGCCGGCTGGTAACGAAGCCCGGGGCGTCCTGGACGATGACCGCCCGGCGCGACACGGTGGACAGGAGGGCGACGACGGCCTCGACCGTCTCGTCACTCGTCTGCGGGCCGCGGCTGACCTCGACCATCTTGATCAGGTACGACGGGTTCATGAAGTGGGTGCCGAGCAGCTCGGCCGGTCGTGCCGCCCAGTTGGCCAGCTCGCCGATCGGGATGCCCGAGGTGTTGGAGATCAGCGGCGTACCGGGTCGGACGGCCGCCGAGACCTCGGCGATCACCTTCGCCTTCGCCGCGGGTGATTCGGTGATCGCCTCGATGACTGCCGTCGAGTCTGCCACCTCGGCCAGGGAGACGGTGGTGACCAGCCGTCCGGCCTCCTGGCCTGCCGGTACCGCCCCCATGAGCTGGGCGTGCCGGAGTTGCTGAAGAATCCTGCCACGCGCGTCGTCGAGGGTCGCCTCGTCGACGTCGACCAGGACGACGGGGATCCCGTGCCCCAGCATCAGAGTGGCGATGCCGGAACCCATCACCCCCGCGCCCACGATGGCCACTTGATGGTCGGTCGGCTGGTTCACGTTGCCGGACACACTCCCTCGCTCTGGATGGGGCCGCCTTGGCCCGGGCGGCAGGCCGCGAGCGGGCTCGCGCCCGTGCGGACCTGCTCATGCCATTTCCTGATCGGCTCGTTCGGACCCGTCGTGCACGTGCGACCGCGACGGCGGACGTGGTCCAAAGCCGAGGGGGTTTGCCGACCTGATGGACTCTCGTGCGACAAGTGCCCATTTGCAGTACATCTACGCAGGTCAGCTAAGCGGATGGCGATATGGTCGGCTTACGTTCAGCCGTACATCGCCAGTGACGCAAAGCCGCGCGTACCCCCGGGGATCTCCTTGATCCATTCGTAACGTAGCACGAGCCGTGGGGTGTTGGTAGGTCGTCGCCGTGCGGCCGAGTCAGGTGCCGCTCTTTTAAAGTGGAGGCCGGTGTGACGCCGCGTCCGGAAGGCAAAACGATCTTGACGTTGGGTCGCGAGCCAGGGTTAGAGTGGCGAGGCCTTAACGGGGTTGCTGACGGATACTGAGGCGCCGGGATCTTCTCTGGTGGAGAAGATGCGATGGGCGCGAATGTCCAGTTCATGTGTCGAGCAGGGGGTTTTCCGGTGTTGTCGAGCGTGCCTAAGTTCCAGGATGATTACATCGCCATTATTGGATTGTCCTGTCGTTTCTCGGGTGCGTCCAACCCGGCGGCTTTATGGCAGCTCCTCAGCGAGGGGAACGCTTCGGTTTCCGGTGTGCCCGACGGGCGCGCCGACTCGGAACTGAACCGTCGCGGTGGTTCCGGAGAAGGCGAACAGGGTCTCCGCGGCGCTTTCCTGAGCCGTGTTGACGAATTCGACCCCGGCCTCTTCGGGATTTCTCCGCGCGAGGCCGCCGCGATGGATCCGCAGCAGCGCCTCGTGCTGGAACTGGCGTGGGAGGCCCTGGAGGACTCCGGAATCTCGCCCGTCGCGCTGAAGGGCGAGCCCGCGGGCGTCTTCGTCGGCTCGATGTGGGACGACTACGCGATGCTGGCGCACCGCCGCGGAGCCTCGGCACTCGGCCAGCACGCCATGACCGGACTGGCCCGGAGCGTCATCGCCAACCGGGTCTCCTACGTACTGGGCCTGCGCGGACCCAGCATGACCGTGGACTGCGGGCAGTCCTCCTCACTGGTGGCCGTGCACCAGGCGGCGCAGGCCCTGCGCACGGGTGAGTGCTCCGTGGCCCTGGCCGGCGGCGTGAACCTCATCCTCGCCCCGGAGAGCTTCGCGCGCTCCGAGCATTTCGGCGGCCTCTCTCCCGACGCGGAATGCCGGACTTTCGACGCGCGGGCCAACGGATACGTGCGGGGCGAAGGCGGCGGTCTCGTCGTCCTCAAGAAGCTGTCGCGCGCCCTCGCCGACGGCGACCGGGTCCTCAGCGTCATTCGCGGCAGCGCCGTGAACAACGACGGCGGCGGAGAAGGTCTTACCGCCCCGAGCCGTGAAGCGCAGGAAGAAGTCATTTCCCTGGCGTGCCGCCGGGCCGAAGTGAACCCCGCCGAAATTCAGTACGTCGAGCTCCACGGCACCGGAACCCGGCTGGGCGACCAGATCGAGGCGTCCGCGCTGGGAGCGGCAATGGGCACGGGTCGCGCGGAGCGCGATGCCCTCCGGGTCGGGTCGGTGAAGACCAATCTCGGCCACCTCGAAGGCGCGGCCGGTATTGCCGGACTGATCAAGACCGTTCTCTCGATCAAGAACAGGCTCATACCCGCGAGCCTCAATTTCACCGAAGCGCCCACCGGTATTCCCCTCGATTCGCTTCGTCTGCGCGTGCAGAAAGAACTGGAACCCTGGCCCGACGAGAGCACCCCACTTCTGGCCGGTGTTTCCTCATTCGGTATGGGCGGAACGAATGCGCACGTGATTCTCGAACAGGCTCCGGAGATCGATATCGAGCCTTCGGTGACGCCGGCGATTGCGGCTCCCTCAGTGGTGCCGTGGGCGATTTCCGGGCGTGGAGTTGACGGATTGCGCGGACAGGCTGCGCGATTGTTGTCACGGTTTGAAGCGGACCCTGATCTGTCGCCGGTGGATGTGGGCTGGTCCTTGGCTTCGGGGCGGGCGGAGTTCGAGAACCGCGCCGTCGTCACGGGCGCTTCCCGCGAGGACTTGACGGATGCGCTGAGCGGTCTCGCACGCGGTGAGTCGGTCCCGGGTGTGGTGGTCGGTCCGGGCGGTGTCGCGGGTGGCGGTCGGCTGGCCGTGTTGTTCTCGGGTCAGGGTTCGCAGCGGGTCGGTATGGGGCGGGAGTTGTACGAGCGTTTCCCCGTCTTCGCGGGGGCGTTCGACGAGGTCTGTGCGGTGTTGGACCGGGAGTTGTCCGGTCATGTGAGGGGTGGGGTGCGCGAGGTCGTCTTCGGTGAGGGCGGTGCTGAAGGGGCCCTGGACGAGACGGTGTTCACCCAGGCGGGCTTGTTCGCTGTTGAGTGGGCGCTCTTCCGGCTGGTGGAGTCGTGGGGTGTGCGGCCGGAGTTCGTGGGGGGCCACTCCATCGGTGAGCTGGTCGCCGCGTGTGTGGCGGGTGTGTGGTCGCTGGAGGACGCGGCCCGTCTGGTGGCCGCGCGTGGTCGTCTGATGCAGGCGTTGCCGGTGGGTGGCGCGATGGTGGCGGTGCAGGCGTCCGAGGTGGAGGTCTCGGAGCTGCTGGTGGATTGCGCGGATCGGGTGTCGATCGCTGCGGTGAACGGTCCCTCGGCGGTGGTGTTGTCGGGTGATGAGGATGCCGTGCTGGAGGTGGCGGCGGTCCTCAAGGACCGGGGGCGCAAGACGAAGCGGTTGGTGGTGTCGCACGCGTTCCATTCGCCGCGGATGGACGCGATGTTGGAGGAGTTCCGGGAGGTCGCGGCGGGTCTGTCCTACGGTGCGCCGGTGATTCCGGTGGTGTCGAATGTGACGGGTGCGGTGGCGTCGGCGGAGGAGTTGTGTTCGCCGGAGTACTGGGTGCGGCACGTGCGCGGAGCGGTGCGTTTCGCGGATGGTGTCGAGGCTCTTGCGGCTCAGGGCGTCTCCGTGTTCGTGGAGTTGGGTCCTGATGGTGTGTTGAGTGCGATGGGTGCGCAGTGCGTGTCGGACGGTGTGTTCGTTCCGGTGCTGCGTGCGGGTCGTGGGGAGGAGCGTTCGTTCGTCGCCGGTGTGGCGCGTGCGTGGACGCACGGTGTCGCGGTGGATTGGACGCGGGTGTTCGAGGGGACGGGTGCGTCCCGGGTCGACCTGCCGACGTACGCCTTCCAACGCCAGCGCTACTGGCTCGGTGGAGTCGAGCGGCCGTACGACGAGGCAGCGTCCGAGACCGAGACCGAGTCCGGGGTCGGCGAGTCGCCGTCCCCGCGACAGCCCGAGCGACGCCAGTCGTTCGAAGAGATCGTACGGACGCAGGTCGCGACGGTCCTGGAGTACCGATCGGCCGACGCGGTCGATGTGACGCGCACCTTCAAGGACCTGGGCTTCGACTCCCTCACCGCGGTGGAGCTGCGGGACCGGCTGATCGAGACGACCGGATTGCGCCTGCCCGCCTCGCTGATCTTCGACTACCCGACGCCCAGTGCACTGGTGCGCCACCTGGACGGTGAGCTGACGGATTCGCCGTCCACGCAGGACGCCGCGATCGCGCCGGACCTGTCGGCCGAGCCGATCGCCATCGTCGGCATGGGCTGTCGGCTGCCGGGAGGCGTGACGTCCCCCGAGGAGCTGTGGGACCTGGTCTCGGAAGGCCGGGACGGCATCTCCGCCTTCCCCGTCGACCGGGGCTGGGACCTCGACGCGCTCTACGACGCGGACCCGAGCCGCTCCGGGACGTCGTACGTACAGGAGGGCGGCTTCCTCCACGACGCCGCCGAATTCGACCCGGGGTTCTTCGGGATCTCGCCGCGCGAGGCCCTCGCCATGGACCCCCAGCAGCGCTTGCTGCTGGAGACGGCCTGGGAGGCCTTCGAGCGGGCGGGCATCGACCCCGCCTCCGTACGCGGAAGCCAGGCCGGCGTCTTCGCCGGAGCGATGTCCCAGGACTACGGCGCCCTGCTGCACGAGGCGACGACGGACGGACTCGACGGCTACCTGCTGACCGGCAAGGCAGCGAGCGTGATCTCCGGACGGCTCGCCTACTTCCTCGGCCTCGAAGGCCCGGCGGTGACCGTGGACACGGCCTGCTCGTCCTCCCTCGTGGCGCTGCACCAAGCCACCCAGGCCCTGCGCTCGGGCGAGTGCTCGCTGGCTCTGGCCGGTGGCGTGACGGTGATGGCCACGCCCGGGATGTTCGTGGAGTTCAGCCGGCAGCGCGGGCTGGCGACGGACGGGCGCTCGAAGGCCTTCTCCGACGCGGCCGACGGCACGTCGTGGGCCGAGGGCGCGGGCATGTTGCTGCTGGAGCGGCTGTCGGACGCCCGGCGCAACGGACACCCGGTGCTGGCCGTGATCCGCGGCTCCGCGGTGAACCAGGACGGTGCGAGCAACGGTCTGACCGCGCCGAACGGTCCCTCGCAGCAGCGGGTGATCCGCGCGGCCCTCGCGAACGCCGGTGTGTCCGCGGCGGAGGTGGACGTGGTGGAGGCGCACGGCACCGGTACGACGCTGGGCGACCCGATCGAGGCGCAGGCACTGCTGGCCACCTACGGACAGGACCGTCCGGCCGAACGCCCCCTGTGGCTCGGCTCGTTGAAGTCCAACATCGGCCACGCGCAAGCCGCCGCTGGTGTGGCCGGCGTGATCAAGATGGTGCAGGCCCTGCGCCACGGAGTCCTGCCCCGCACCCTGCACGCGGGTGAGCCGTCGACGAAGGTGGACTGGTCGACCGGCGCGGTGGAACTCCTGACGGAGGCCCGCGACTGGCCGGTGGCCGAAGGCCGCCCGGCCCGGGCGGGCGTGTCGTCCTTCGGCATCAGCGGCACCAACGCCCACCTCATCCTGGAGCGGGCCCCGGAAGCCGAGCCCGAGCCGGCCGCCACGGCGGCCGTGGTACCGACCGCGGTGCCGTGGGTCCTCTCCGGACGCGGCGCCGAGGCCGTGCGCGGACAGGCGGCGCGGTTGCTGTCACACATGGTGAACGACACCGACCTGTCCCCGGCGGACGCGGGCCTCTCGCTCGTCTCCGGACGGGCGCGGTTCGAGAACCGCGCCGTGGTGACCGGCCGCGACCGCGAGGAACTCTGCGCACGCCTGGGCCAGTTGGCCCGCGGCGAGGAGTCGTCCGGCGTGGTGGTCGGACCGGTGGACGGCGTGACGGCCGCATCCGGCCGCCGAGTGGTGTTCGTGTTCCCCGGCCAGGGTTCGCAGTGGGCGGGCATGGCGGTGGAACTGCTCGACGCCTCAACGGTGTTCGCCGACTCGATGGCGGAGTGCGGCCTGGCCCTGGCCGAGTTCGTGGACTGGGACCTGGAGGACGTGGTCCGTCAGGCCCCCGGCGCGCCGGATCCGGAGCGCGTGGACGTGGTCCAGCCGGTGCTGTGGGCGGTGATGGTGTCACTGGCGGCGCTCTGGCGTTCGTACGGTGTGGAGCCGACCGCGGTGGTCGGACACTCGCAGGGCGAGATCGCCGCGGCCTGCGTCGCGGGCGGACTGTCCCTGCGGGACGGCGCCCGGGTGGTGGCGCTGCGGTCGCAGGTCATCGCCGGGAGCCTGGCCGGACACGGCGGGATGATGTCCGTGGCGCTGACCGCGGAGCAGGCGGCCGAGCGCATAGCCGGGTGGGGCGGGCGGCTGTCGATCGCCACGGTCAACGGGCCGACCTCGGTCGTCGTGGCCGGCGAGCCCGACGCACTGGACGAACTGCTCGCCACCTGTGAGGCGGACGGCGTTCGCGCCCGGCGCATCGCCGTGGACTACGCCTCCCACTCCTCGTACGTGGAACTGATCGAGGACGAGCTCGCCCAGGTGCTGGGCGAGATCTCTCCCGTGTCCTCGCGCGTGCCGTTCCACTCCACCGTGACCGGCGGGGTGATGGACACCGCGGAAGCGGATGCCGGGTACTGGTACCGCAACCTGCGCCGGACCGTGCGCTTCGAAGAGACGGTGGGCGCTCTCGTCGAGGACGGGAACACCGTCTTCGTCGAGGTGTCGCCGCACCCCGTGCTGGCCGTCGGGGTCCAGGACACGGCGGAGTCCCGTGGCGCCGAACAGACCTGTGTGGTCGGTTCGTTGCGCCGTGACGAGGGTGGCCCCGAACGCTTCCTCACCTCGCTCGCCGAGGTCTGGGTCCACGGCGTGGACGTGGACTGGGCGCGGGCCTTCGAGGGGACGGGTGCGTCCCGGGTGGACCTGCCGACGTACGCGTTCCAGCGGGGCCGCTACTGGCTGCAGGCCCCGGCAGCAGCCGCACGTCGTGCGGAGGCGGCCGTCGCCCGGCCGGTCGACGAGGTGGACGCGCGGTTCTGGGAAGCCGTGGAGAGCGAAGACCTGTCCTCGCTCCTCAGCACGCTCGACGTGTCCGGCGAGCAGCCCTTCAGCGCCGTCCTGCCCGCACTCTCCGCCTGGCGCAAGGGCCGGCGTCAGCAGTCGGAGCTCGACGGCCGACGGTACGACGTCGCCTGGAAGCCGCTGTCCAGCGGATCGCATTCCGTAGCGAACCCGGTGCTGACCGGGATCTGGCTCCTCGTGGTGCCGGCCGACCTCGCCGACGACGCGTGGGTGACGGCCGTAACGGGCGGGCTCGCGGCGCGGGGCGTACGCACCCTGCGGCTCGCGGTGCCCGCGGACACGGACCGGGCCGGTCTGACCCGGTCGCTGTCCGAGCTCGTGGAGGGCGCCGCGGAGCCGGTCGCCGGCGTGTTGTCCTTCCTGGCGTTGGACGAGTCGCCGCACCCGACCCACGAGGGAGTGTCGGCCGCGATGGCCGGGACCCTGGCCCTCGTACAGGCCCTCGCCGATGCCGGCGTCGAGGCCCGGCTGTGGTGCGCGACGCGCGGAGCGGTCGCCGTGACGCGCACGGAGCGGCTCGCCGGTGCGTCCCAGGCGCAGGTGTGGGGTCTGGGCCGGGTCGTGGCGCTGGAGCACCCGCAGTCGTGGGGCGGTCTGGTCGATCTGCCGCAGGTCCTGGACGCCCGCGTGGTGGAACGCCTGTGCGGCGTGCTGGCCGCGGCGGACGGCGAGGACCAGGTCGCGGTGCGGGCCTCCGGGGTCCGGGTGCGCCGTGTGGTGCGTGCCGCGCGTCCCTCCGGGGCGGCGGACGGTTGGTCGCCGCGGGGAACGGTCCTGGTCACGGGAGGTACGGGCGCGCTGGGCGGGCACGTCGCCCGCTGGCTCGCCGCTCACGGGGCGGAGCACGTGGTGCTCGCCTCGCGGCGCGGGCCGCTGGCGCCGGGGGCCGACGTCCTCGGGGCCGAGCTGACGGATTCCGGTGTCGGGGTCTCGGTGGTCGCGTGTGACGTGGCCGACCGCGATGCGGTGGCCGAGCTGCTCGCCTCGCTGGGTGAGCGGTCGAAGACCGGTGAACTGCCGCCCCTGACCGGTGTCGTGCACACCGCGGGCGTCCTCGCCGACGGCGTGATCGAGACGCTGACCCCGGAACACCTGGCGTACGTACTGCGCTCGAAGGTGGACGGCGCACGGCACCTGGACGCACTGACGCGGTCCCTGGACCTCGACGCCTTCGTCCTCTTCTCCTCCGTCATCGGCGTCTGGGGCAACGGCGGCCAGGCCGCCTACGCGGCGGCCAACGCCACCCTCGACGCGCTCGCCCACGACCGGCACGTCGACGGGCTGCCCGCGCTGTCCCTCGCCTGGGGCACGTGGAGCGGCGGCGGCATGGCCGACGCCGAGACCGACGAGCGGATGAGCCGGCGCGGACTGGTCGCGATGGCACCGGAGAGCGCCGTGGCGGCCCTCGCCGACGCGGCCGGGCACGACACGCCGTTCCTCGCCTTCGCCGACGTCGACTGGGAGCGCTTCGTCACGCAGTTCTCCGCGACCCGGCGCAACCGGCTCTTCGACGAGATCCCCGAGGTGGCCCGCAGGGCCGCCGGCTCGACGGCGGGCGACGCCACCGCGGACCCCGACCTGCCCGAAAAGGACCTGGGCCGCCGACTCGCCGGGCTCGCCCCCGGCGAACAGGAGCGGACGCTCGCCGAGTTGGTGCGCACGCACGCGGCGGCGGTGCTCGGTCACTCCGGCGTCGACGCGATCGCGACGGGACGCGCTTTCAAGGAACTCGGCTTCGACTCCATGCGGGTCATGGAACTGCGCAACCGCCTGAACGCGGCCACCGGGCTGCGGCTGGCCACCGGGGCGGTCTTCGACCACCCCACGGTCACGCTCATGGCCCGTCACCTGCGCGCGGAACTCGTGGGCACGCACGAGGACGCGGCCGCCGAGCCGCTCGCGGCGCCCCTCGCCGCACCGCGGGTCACCACGGCCGACGAGGACGACCCGATCGCGATCGTCGCGATGGGGTGCCGCCTGCCCGGGAACGTACACACACCGGAACAGCTCTGGCAGCTCCTCGACGAAGGACGGGACGTCGTCTCCGGCTTCCCGACCGACCGCGGCTGGGACCTGGAGAACCTCTACGACCCCGATCCGGACCGGCCGGGCCGCAGCTACGCACGGGAGGGCGGCTTCCTCCACGAAGCCACCGAATTCGACCCGGCGTTCTTCGGGATCTCGCCGCGCGAGGCCCTCGCCATGGACCCCCAGCAGCGCTTGCTGCTGGAAACGGCCTGGGAGACCTTCGAGCGGGCAGGGATCGACCCCGCACGCCTGAAGGGCAGCATGACCGGCGTCTTCGCCGGCATGACCTACCAGGACTACGGCGCACGACTGCACGAAGCCCCGGAATCGGTGGAGGGATACCTCCTCACGGGCAAGTCGTCCAGCGTCATCTCGGGCCGCATCTCCTACACCCTGGGGCTCCAGGGCCCCGCGGTGACCGTGGACACGGCCTGCTCCTCGTCCCTGGTGGCCATGCACCTGGCGGCGCAGGCGCTGCGCTCGGGCGAGTGCACGCTGGCCCTCGCGGGCGGCGTGACGATCATGCCCGCGCCCGGCATGTTCATCGAGTTCAGCCGACAGCGCGGGCTGGCGGCGGACGGACGCTCGAAGGCGTTCTCCGACGCGGCCGACGGCACCTCGTGGGCCGAGGGCGCCGGCCTGCTCCTCCTGGAGCGGCTGTCGGACGCGCGGCGCAACGGGCACCCGGTGCTCGGACTGCTGCGCGGCTCGGCGGTCAACCAGGACGGCGCGAGCAACGGCCTCACCGCGCCCAACGGGCTGTCCCAGCAGCGGGTGATCCGGGCCGCGCTGGCCAGCGCCGGCCTGTCGACGGCCGATGTGGACGTCGTGGAGGCACACGGCACGGGCACGTCGCTGGGCGACCCGATCGAGGCCGAGGCGCTGCTGGCCACCTACGGCCAGGACCGTCCGGCCGATCGGCCGC
The DNA here is from genome assembly GCF_055565515.1 of Streptomyces sp. NPDC028419. Classification (NCBI taxonomy): domain Bacteria; kingdom Bacillati; phylum Actinomycetota; class Actinomycetes; order Kitasatosporales; family Streptomycetaceae; genus Streptomyces; species Streptomyces sp. NPDC028419. Next base: position 24,980 of record NZ_JBVHUE010000026.1, read on the forward strand.
TGTGGCTCGGCTCGATGAAGTCCAACATCGGGCACACGCAGGCCGCCGCGGGCGTCGTCGGCGTGATGAAGATGCTCGTCTCCATGCGGAACGAGGTGCTGCCGCGCACGCTGCACGTGGGCGAGCCGTCGTCGAAGGTGGACTGGTCGGCGGGCGCGGTCGAGCTGCTGACGGAGGCGCGCGAGTGGTCGCGGGACGAGGAGCGTCCGCGTCGTGCGGGCGTGTCGTCATTCGGCGTGAGCGGTACGAACGCCCACGTCATCCTTGAGCAGGCACCGCAGGAGCAGGAGGCGGCCGAGGAGTCGGAGCCCGTGGCTCCGGCGGTGACGCCGTGGGTGGTCTCCGGCCGCGGGGTCGACGGGCTGCGCGCGCAGGCGGCGCGGTTGGTGTCCCGGGTCGAGGGTGACGCGGACCTGTCGCCGGTGGACGTGGGCTGGTCGCTGGCTTCGGGCCGGGCGGAGTTCGAGAACCGCGCCGTGGTCACGGCCGCTTCGTCCGACGAGCTGACGGACGCCCTGAGCGCCCTGGCACGGGGCGAGTCGGCACCCGGTCTCGTCGAGGGTCCGGGAGGCGTCGTTGGTGAAGGCCAACTGGCCGTGTTGTTCTCGGGTCAGGGTTCGCAGCGGGTCGGTATGGGGCGGGAGTTGTACGGGCGTTTCCCGGTGTTCGCGGGGGCGTTCGATGAGGTGTGTGGGGTGTTGGACCGGGAGTTGTCCGGTCATGTGAGGGGTGGGGTGCGCGAGGTCGTCTTCGGTGAGGGCGGTGCTGAAGGTGCCCTGGACGAGACGGTGTTCACCCAGGCGGGCTTGTTCGCCGTGGAGTGGGCGTTGTTCCAGCTGGTGCAGTCGTGGGGTGTGCGGCCCGAGTTCGTGGGCGGTCACTCCATTGGTGAGCTGGTCGCCGCCTGCGTGGCCGGTGTGTGGTCGTTGGAGGATGCGGCTCGTCTGGTGGCTGCGCGGGGTCGTTTGATGCAGGCGTTGCCGGTGGGTGGCGCGATGGTGGCGGTGCAGGCGTCCGAGGTGGAGGTCTCGGAGCTGCTGGTGGATTGCGCGGATCGGGTGTCGATCGCTGCGGTGAACGGTCCCTCGGCGGTGGTGTTGTCGGGTGATGAGGATGCGGTGCTGGAGGTGGCGGCGGTCCTCAAGGGCCGGGGGCGCAAGACGAAGCGGTTGGTGGTGTCGCACGCGTTCCATTCGCCGCGGATGGACGCGATGTTGGAGGAGTTCCGCGAGGTCGCGGCGGGTCTGTCCTACGCCGCGCCGGTGATTCCGGTGGTGTCGAATGTGACGGGTGCGGTGGCGTCGGCGGAGGAGTTGTGTTCGCCGGAGTACTGGGTGCGGCATGTGCGCGGAGCGGTGCGTTTCGCGGACGGTGTCGAGGCTCTTGCGGCTCAGGACGTCTCCGTGTTCGTGGAGTTGGGTCCTGATGGTGTGTTGAGTGCGATGGGTGCGCAGTGCGTGTCGGACGGTGTGTTCGTTCCGGTGCTGCGTGCGGGTCGTGGGGAGGAGCGTTCGTTCGTCGCTGGTGTGGCGCGTGCGTGGACGCACGGTGTCGCGGTGGATTGGACGCGGGTGTTCGAGGGGACGGGTGCGTCCCGGGTCGACCTGCCGACGTACGCCTTCCAACGCCAGCGCTACTGGCTGGAGACGGGAGCCGGCACCTCCGATTCGGTATCGGTCCTCGGAATGGAGCCGGCCGCGCACCCCTTGCTGGGTGTGGCCGTCGAGCTGCCCGACTCGGGCGCGGTCGTGTTCGCGGGTCGGCTGTCGCTGCGCACGCATCCCTGGCTGGCGGACCACGCCGTCGCGGACGCCGTGCTGCTGCCGGGAACCGGCTTCGTGGAGCTGGCCGTAGCCGCCGGTGACCGGGTCGGGTGCGACACCGTCGAAGAGCTGACCCTCCAGACGCCGCTGATCCTTCCGGAGACGGGTGGCATCCGGCTGCGGGTCGAGGTCGGCGGTCCGGACGACTCCGGCCGACGCGACGTGACCATTCACTCGCGGCCGGACGACTCCGCATTCGGCGAGGAGTGGACGCGTCACGCGACCGGTGTGCTCGTCATGGCCGAGGGGCACACGCCTCCCGCGCACGACCTGACCGTATGGCCTCCGGAGGGTGCGGTGGCCGTCCCGACGGAGGACCTCTACGAGGACTTCGCCGACACCGGCTACGACTACGGCCCGGTGTTCCGGGGCGTACGGGCGGCATGGCGACGCGGCGACGAGGTCTTCGTCGACGCCGCGCTGCCCGACGAGCAGCAGGCCGAGGCCGCCGCGACGGCGCTGCACCCGGCGTTGCTGGACGCGGCCCTGCACGGGCTCCGGCTCGGCGACTTCTACCCCGAACGGACCACCGTACGACTGCCGTTCGCGTGGCGCGGAGTCTCGGTGCGCGCCGTCGGAGCGTCGAGGGTACGTGTGGCACTGGCCCCGGCGGGCGGTGACGCCGTCTCGGTGACGGTGGCCGACCACACGGGTCAGCCCGTGGCGGGAATCGATTCGCTGGTCCTGCGACCGGTCGAGCCGGGTCGGCTCGATGCCGGCCGTCGTAGCGAGGAACTGTTCCGCGTGGAGTGGGCGCCGTCCCGACGGACCCCGGCCACGCCGAACGGGACCGGGGCGAGCGGGGCGGTCGCCCTGGTCGGCCCCGACGAGTTCAAGCTGTGCGTCCAGCTCGGCGAAGAGGGGGGCCCGTACGCGGGTCTCCAGGCCCACGCCGATCTCGCCTCGCTGGTCGAGGCGGTCGAGGCGGGTACGGCGACCGTGCCGGACATGGTGCTGCTCGCCTGCGTCAGCGGGCACGGCTCAGGTCACGGCACCGGACGCGGCACCGCATCGGACGTCGAGCGGACGGCAACGGACGTGCGTACGGCCGTGGTGGATGCCCTGACGGCCCTGCGGGGGCTGCTGGCGGACGACCGCTTCTCGCAGACCCGACTGGTCTTCCTCACCCGGCACGCCGTCGTGGCGCGCCCGGGAGAGCGTCCCGACCTGACGAACGCCCCCCTGTGGGGTCTGGTCCGGTCGGCACAGGCGGAGAATCCCGGCCGTTTCGTCCTCGTCGACGTCGACGACGCCGAAGCGTCCTACCTGGCCCTGCCGGCCGCGCTGACGACCGACGAGCCGCAGTTCGCGGTGCGTGACGGCGAAGTGCTGCTCCCGCGAGTGGCCCGGATGACCCCGACCCCGGCGGCGCCGGGCGCCGGGAACGGGGGCCTCGCCCTCGATCCGCAGGGCACCGTCCTGATCACCGGAGCCACCGGTGCGCTCGGCGCGATGTTCGCGCGGCACCTGGTGTCCGAACACGGCGTACGGCAGCTCCTGTTGCTCAGCCGGCGCGGCCTCGCGGCCGACGGCGCCGCCGAACTCCGGGCGGACCTGACCGCCCGGGGCGCGGAGGTGACGTTCGCCGCCTGCGACGTCGCCGACCGCGAGGCGCTCGCGGACGTGCTCGCCGCGATTCCCGCCGGGCATCCGCTCACGGCGGTCGTGCACGCGGCCGGCGTGCTGGACGACGGGGTCATCACGACCATCGCCCCGGAGCAGATCGAGCGGGTGCTGCGGCCCAAGGTCGACGCGGCCCTCCACCTGCACGAGCTGACACAGGGCACGGACCTCTCCGCGTTCGTCCTGTTCTCCGGCGCGGCGGGCACGCTGGGCACGGCCGGCCAGGGCGTCTACGCCGCGGCCAACGTGTTCCTCGACGCCCTGGCCCACCACCGCCACACGCTCGACCAGCCGGCCCAGGCACTCGCCTGGGGCCTGTGGGCCGAACGGAGCGGCATGACGGAGCGGCTCGGCGAGGGCGCCGTCCAGCGCCTGGCCCGCATGGGCATCGGCGCGCTCGACTCCGAACGGGGGCTGGCGCTGTTCGACGCGGTCACGGGGGCGAGCGACCCGGTGGTCCTGCCGATGCGACTGGACATGGCCGCACTGCGCGCAGGCGCCGCCCAGGGGCAGCTGGTTCCCGCGGTCCTGCGGGGGCTGGTGCGCCAGCCCGCCGTGTCCGGGTCGGCGGCGAACGGCGACGGCCGCGCCGCGTCCGGTGCCGGTTCAGCTTTCGGTGCGGTTCCGAGGACGGGCGCCGGGGCGGCGGCGGGAGGCGCGGACGGCTTGCGGCAGCGGCTCGCCGAGCTCGGTGAGGACGAGCGCCGACGGGTCCTCACCGACCTGGTACGGACCCACGCGGCCACGGCCCTCGGCCACGCCACACCGGCCGGGGTCGAGGCGGGACGGCACTTCAAGGACCTCGGCTTCGATTCGCTGACGGCGGTCGAACTGCGCAACCTGCTGAACGGAGCCACCGGGCTGCGGTTGCCCGCGACCCTGATCTTCGACTACCCGACCCCGGGAGCCCTGGCCGCCCACTTGACGGCAGAGCTCAGCCCGCCCGACGCGATGACGCCGGCCGAACTCGGACTCCGAGAACTGGACGAGCTGGAATCCGTACTGACGGCGCTGACCGAAGACGATCCGTTCCGAGGACGCATCCAGTCCCGATTGCAGGACCTGCTGGCGCGGTGCGGCGCCGGCACGACGGGTGGTGGAAGCCACGCCACCGCGGTGACGTCGGAGCCTTCCGCCACGTCCGTGGCCGATCAACTCGACTCGGCGAGCGACGACGACCTGTTCAGCTTCATCGACGAACAGATGTGAGCTCCGGCGTTGCTGGGCCGCTCGGGTCAACTTCCGGCGCGGCATCAAATCTTGAAACACTGAGAGGGACGACGGGGATGTCGAACGAGGAAAAGCTTCGGACCTATCTGAAGCGCGTCACAGGGGATCTGCACCAGGCCCGGCAGCGACTGCAGCAGATGGAGGAGGAGAGCACCGAACCCATCGCGATCACCGCGATGAGCTGCCGCTACCCGGGCGGCGTGGAGTCGCCCGGAGACCTCTGGGACCTCGTGGCCGCCGGCGGCGACGCCGTGACCGGATTCCCGGACAACCGCGGCTGGGACCTCGACGGCCTGTACGACCCGGACCCCGAGCACAAGGGCACGTCCTACACCCGTGAGGGCGGCTTCCTCCGCGACGCGGACCAGTTCGACCCGGCGTTCTTCGGCATCAGCCCCCGCGAAGCCATGACCATCGACCCGCAGCAGCGACTGCTGCTCGAAACCTCCTGGGAGGTCCTCGAACGGGCCGGGATCGACCCGGCGTCGGTGCGCGGGAGCCGAGCGGGCGTGTTCGCGGGCGTGATGTACGACGACTACGGCGCGGCGCGCATCTACGGCGGCACCGCCGACGAGTTCGAGGGCTACCTCATCAACGGCAGCGCCGGCAGCATCGCTTCGGGCCGGGTCGCGTACACGCTGGGCCTCGAAGGCCCCGCGGTGACGGTGGACACGGCGTGCTCGTCGTCGCTGGTCGCCCTGCACCTGGCCGTGCAGGCCCTGCGCAGCGGTGAGTGCACGCTCGCCCTCGCGGGTGGCGTGACGGTGCTGTCCACGCCGTCGGTCTTCGTGGAGTTCAGCCGGCAGCGCGGGCTGGCCGTCGACGGCCGCTGCAAGTCCTTCTCCGACGGTGCGGACGGCACCGGTTGGGGCGAGGGCGTCGGCATGTTGCTGCTGGAGCGGCTGTCGGACGCCCGGCGCAACGGGCACCCGGTGCTGGCCGTCATCCGCGGCTCCGCGGTGAACCAGGACGGTGCGAGCAACGGTCTGACCGCGCCGAACGGTCCCTCGCAGCAGCGCGTGATCCGCGCGGCCCTCGCCAACGCCGGTGTGTCCGCCGCTGATGTGGACGTGGTGGAGGCGCACGGTACGGGTACGACGCTGGGCGACCCGATCGAGGCGCAGGCGCTGCTGGCCACCTACGGCCGGGACCGCTCGGCCGAACGGCCGCTGTGGCTGGGCTCGTTGAAGTCGAACATCGGTCACTCGCAGGCCGCCGCAGGTGTGGGCGGCGTGATCAAGATGGTGCAGGCGATGCAGAACGGGGTGCTGCCGCAGACCCTGCACGTGGGTGAGCCGTCGTCGAAGGTGGACTGGTCGGCGGGTGCGGTCGAGCTGCTGACGGAGGCGCGCGAGTGGTCGCGGGACGAGGAGCGTCCGCGTCGTGCGGGCGTGTCGTCCTTCGGCGTGAGCGGTACGAACGCCCACGTCATCCTTGAGCAGGCTCCGGAGCCCGCGGCTGCGGTGGAGCCGGCCGAGCCGGTGGAGCTGGTCGTGCCGGTGGCGGTGCCGTGGGTGGTTTCCGGGCGCGGGATCGACGCGTTGCGGGGGCAGGCGGCGCGTCTGCTGTCGTGCGTCGAGGGTGACGCCGGGCTGTCGCCGGTCGATGTGGGACGGACGCTGATATCGGGCCGGGCCGCGCTGGAAGACCGCGCTGTCGTGGTGGCCCCCGGCCGCGAGGGCCTGATCGAGGGCCTGGGCGCGCTGGCCGGTGGCCTGCCGAGCGCCGGTCTGGTCGAGGGCTCCGTCGCCGCGGGCCGTGACCGGGTGGTGTTCGTGTTCCCGGGTCAGGGTTCGCAGTGGGCCGGGATGGCGGTGGATCTGTTGGATTCCTCGCCGGTGTTCGCGGAGCGGATGGCCGAGTGTGGTCGGGCGTTGGCTGAGTTCGTGGACTGGGATCTGCTTGATGTGGTTCGCCAGGTCGAGGGCGTGCCGTCGCTTGAGCGGGTGGATGTGGTCCAGCCCGTCTCCTGGGCCGTGATGGTCTCCCTCGCGGAGCTGTGGCAGTCCTTCGGTGTGAAGCCTTCCGCCGTGGTCGGTCACTCGCAGGGCGAGATCGCCGCGGCTTGTGTCGCGGGTGGGTTGTCCTTGCGGGATGGTGCTCGTGTGGTGGCGCTGCGGTCGCAGGCCATTGCTGGTTCGTTGGCTGGTCTGGGCGGGATGATGTCGGTGGCGTTGCCGCTGGCGGAGGTCGAGTCTCGTCTGGTGCGTTGGGCGGGTCGGCTTGAGGTCGCGGCGCTGAATGGTCCGACCTCTGTCGTGGTGGCTGGTGAGCCGGAGGCGTTGGACGAGCTTCTGGCGGAGTGTGAGGCGGGGGGTGTTCGGGCCCGCCGGGTTGCGGTGGATTACGCCTCGCACACCTCTCACGTGGAGCGCATCGAGGACGAGTTGGCCAAGGTGTTGGCGGACGTGCAGCCCGTGGCTGCGCGGGTGCCGTTCTTCTCCACGGTGGAGGGGGATTGGCTGGACACGACGGTTCTCGATGCCGGGTATTGGTACCGGAATCTGCGTCAGACGGTCCGTTTCCAGTCGGCCGTGGAGGCGTTGGGTGAGCAGGGCTTCGAGGCGTTCATCGAGGTCAGTGCGCACCCCGTACTGACGATGAGCGTGCAGGACCAGGCGGAGTCCGCCGTGGTGGCGGGCACGTTGCGCCGTGGTGAGGGCGGTCTGGAGCGGTTCTACGCCTCGCTCGCCGAGGTGTGGGTGCAGGGCGTGGACGTGGATTGGGCCGGTGTGTTCGAGGGGACGGGTGCGTCGCGGGTCGAGCTGCCGACGTACGCGTTCCAGCGGCGCCGGTATTGGCTCGACGCCCCGGCCGGAGCCCGCGGTGACATGGGATCGGTCGGCCTGCTGTCGACGGAGCACCCCATGCTCGGAGCGGCGATGGACCTTCCCCATTCCGAGGGTGCCGTCTTCACCGGTCGGCTCTCGCTGCGCACGCACCCGTGGCTGGCCGATCACGCGGTCGGTTCCACCGTGCTGCTGCCGGGGACGGGCTTCCTGGAGCTCGCCGTAAGGGCGGGCGACGAGGTCGGTTGCGGGGTCGTGGAGGAGCTGACCCTCGAAGCCCCGCTCACCCTCCCGGAGAGCGGTGGCCTGCACCTGCGGGTGACCGTCGCCGAGCCGGACGGGACCGGGCGGCGTGCGGTGAGCGTGTACTCGCGCGGCGATTCGGCGTCCTTCGAGGAGACGTGGACCTGCCACGCCACCGGTGTCCTCGCGGCAGGCGGTTCGCAGCCGTCGGTGGATCTGGCGACCTGGCCCCCGGCCGGTGCCGTCCCGGTGGACACGGCGACGCTGTACGACGACCTGTCCGAGGCCGGGCACGGATACGGCCCGGTGTTCCAGGGCGTACGGGCGGCGTGGCGGCGCGGTGCCGAGGTGTTCGCCGAGGTCGCGCTCCCGGAGGAGGCACAAGGGGACGCCGGTCGGTTCCGGCTGCATCCGGCCCTACTGGACGCGGCGTTGCACGGTCTGCGACTGGGCGGATTCTTCCCCGACGGCCTGGCACGGCTGCCGTTCGAGTGGCGCGGCGTGTCGCTGTACGCGGCCGGCGCGTCCGCCCTCCGCGTCCGTCTGGCGCCCGCGGGCGCCGGCGCGGACACGGGCGCCGTGACCGTCGCGGTGGCCGACGGCGCCGGCCACCCGGTGGCATCGGTCGACTCGCTGCTCACCCGGTCCGTCGACCCCCAGCAGCTCGCGGCCGCGCAGAGCGCGCAGCGCGACGCGTTGTACCGCGTCCAGTGGACCCCGGCGCAGCAGGGGGTTCCGGCCGGCGCCGGGGCCGCGAGCCGCGCGGGATGGGCCTTCATCGGTGCCGCCGCGTCCGGGACGAGTGCGTCGTACGGAGACTTCGCCCTGCTGGCCGAGGCGGTGGGAGCGGGCGCTGCCGTGCCCGACACCGTCGTGGCCCGGCTCGGCGCCCCGGCTGCCGACCCCGACGCTCCGGCCGGTTCGGCCCGCGCCGCCCTGCACCACGCGCTCGCGCTGACGCAGGCGTGGCTCGCGGACGAGCGGTTCGCGGCCTCCCGGTTGGTCCTGGTCATGCGTGGCGCGGTCACCACCGGGCCCGACGACATCGCACCCGACCCTGCGACCGCCGCGGTGTGGGGCCTGCTGCGCGTGGCGCAGACGGAGAACCCGGGCCGGTTCGTGCTCGTGGACGCGGACGCGGACACGGAAACGGACGGGGAGGGGCTCCTCGGCGACGTCCTGGAGCGGGTGCTCGCCGCTGACGAGGCGCAGGTCGCCGTGCGCCGCGGGGAGTCGTACGCGCCCCGACTCGTGCCGGCCTTCCTGCCCGCGCGGGAAGTCCTCGAAGGCGAAGCCCCGCGGTGGGGTGCGTCGGACGGAACGGTCCTTCTCACCGGCGCCACCGGAACCCTCGGCGGTCTGGTCGCCCGACACCTCGTCGCGGAGCACGGTGTCCGGCACCTGCTGCTCGTCAGCCGCCGCGGCGACGCCGCTCCGGGCGCGGCCGACCTGGTGGCCGAACTGTCCGGGCTGGGGGCGGACGTCTCCGTGGCCGCGTGTGACGTGGCGGACCGAGTCGCCCTGGCCGACCTGCTGGACCGGATCCCGTCCGAGCATCCGCTGACCGCCGTCGTGCACGCGGCAGGTGTGCTCGATGACGGCCTGTTCCCCGCGCTGACTCCCGAGCGGGTCGACCGCGTACTGGAGCCGAAGGCCGACGCGGCGTGGAACCTGCACGAGCTGACGCGCGACCTGGGACTGTCGGCGTTCGTCCTGTTCTCCTCGGCGTCAGGTGTGCTGGGAACCGCGGGTCAGGCCAACTACGCCGCCGCGAACGCCTACTTGGACGCACTGGCGGCCGTACGGCATGCCGAAGGGCTGCCGGCCACGTCGCTGGCCTGGGGCTTCTGGGGACAGCGCAGCGCCATGACGGGCCGGCTCGCCGAGACGGACCTCGCCCGCATCGCACGTTCCGGCCTGGTCGCCCTGTCCTCGGAGGACGGACTCGCGCTCTTCGACGCCGCGGTGGCGACCGACGAGCCGCTCCTGCTGCCCGTGCGGTTCGACGTGGCCGCGTTGCGCGCTTCGGACGCTCCCGTGCCTCCGGTGCTGCGCGATCTGGCCCGGGGACCGGTGCGCCGACGCCGGGCCGCGGAGGCCGGCGAGGCCGCCACCGGTCTGGCCCAGCGGTTGTCGGGGCTCCCGGAGGACGAGCGACTGCGCGTGCTCGCAGAACTCGTACACGGGCACGTCTCGACCGTGCTGGGACGGGGCCCGTCGGACGCGGTGGCGCAGGACCGCCCGTTCAAGGAGCTCGGATTCGACTCGCTGATGGCCGTCGAACTCCGGAACCGACTGAACGCGGCGACCGGGCTGCGACTCCCGGCCACCCTGGTCTTCGACCACCCCACGTCGGCCGTTCTGGTCCGCCATCTGCTCGGCGAACTGGCGCAGTTGGCCGACGGAGCAGCAACGCTCGCATACGCCAATGCCGTTGCTCCCTCAAGCGTCGCCGCGGACGACGCCCCGATCGCCGTCGTCGCGATGAGCTGCCGGTTCCCCGGTGACGTCGCGACGCCCGACGAGCTGTGGGACCTGGTCATGGCGCGCACGGACGCGATCACGCCGTTCCCGATGGACCGCGGCTGGGACCTGGAGAACCTGTACGACCCCGACCCGGACCACCAGGGGACGAGCTACGTCCGCGAGGGCGGCTTCCTGCACTCCGCGGCGGAGTTCGACCCGGGGTTCTTCGGGATCTCGCCGCGCGAGGCCCTCGCCATGGACCCGCAGCAGCGGCTGCTCCTGGAGACCTCGTGGGAGGCCTTCGAGCGGGCGGGGATCGCCCCGGCCTCCGTGCGCGGCAGCCGGGCGGGCGTCTTCGCCGGCGTGATGTACAACGACTACGGATCGCGGATCCGGGTCGCCCCCGAAGGGTTCGAGGGCACCCTCGGCGCGGGCAGCGCCGGCAGCGTCGCCTCCGGTCGTGTCGCGTACACGCTGGGCCTCGAAGGTCCCGCGGTGACGGTGGACACGGCGTGCTCGTCGTCGCTGGTCGCGCTGCACCTGGCGGTGCAGTCGCTGCGCAACGGTGAGTGCACGCTCGCCCTCGCGGGCGGCGTGACCGTGATGTCCACGCCGTCGGTCTTCGTGGAGTTCAGCCGGCAGCGCGGGCTGGCCACGGACGGGCGCTGCAAGTCCTTCTCGGACGCGGCCGACGGTGCCGCCTGGGCCGAGGGCGCGGGCATGCTGCTGCTGGAGCGGCTGTCGGACGCCCGGCGCAACGGGCACCCGGTGCTGGCCGTGATCCGTGGTTCCGCGGTGAACCAGGACGGTGCGAGCAACGGTCTGACCGCGCCGAACGGCCCCTCGCAGCAGCGGGTCATCCGGGCCGCGTTGGCGAGTGCGGGTGTGTCCGCGGCCGATGTGGACGTGGTGGAGGCGCACGGCACGGGTACGACGCTGGGCGACCCGATCGAGGCGCAGGCGCTGTTGGCGACGTACGGGCAGAACCGCCCGGCCGAACGGCCGCTGTATCTCGGTTCGTTGAAGTCGAACATCGGTCATACGCAGGCTGCCGCGGGTGTGGCCGGTGTGATCAAGATGGTGCAGGCGATGCGCAACGGGGTGCTGCCGCAGACCCTGCATGCGGATGAGCGGTCGTCGAAGGTGGACTGGTCGGAGGGTGCGGTCGAGCTGCTGACGGAATCCCGTGAGTGGGTGCCCGGTGCGGCTGACCAGGTCCGTCGTGCGGGTGTGTCCTCGTTCGGTGTGAGCGGTACGAACGCGCACGTGATCCTTGAGCAGGCTCCTGAGGTTGCGGTGGAGGTCGCCGAGCCGGTGGCGGCTCCGGTGGCTCCGGTCGCGGTGCCGTGGGTGCTGTCGGGCCGGAGCGTCGAGGCGCTGCGGGACCAGGCCGGGCGGCTCGTGTCGTTCGTCGAGTCCAGCGGTGCGGGCCTGTCGTCGGTGGACGTGGGCTCGTCGTTGGCATCCGGACGGAGCGCGTTCGAGGAACGCGCCGTGGTGATCGGTCGTTCTATCGCTGAACTCACCTTCGATCTAGGTGCGTTGACTCGTGGCCTGCCGGCTACTGGCCTGGTGGAGGGTGTGGTTTCGGGTTCTGCGGGCCGGGTGGTGTTCGTCTTCCCGGGTCAGGGTTCGCAGTGGGCCGGGATGGCGGTGGATCTGCTGGGTTCTTCGCCGGTGTTCGCGGAGCGGATGGCCGAGTGTGGTCGGGCGTTGGCGGAGTTCGTGGACTGGGATCTGCTCGATGTGGTTCGCCAGGTTGAGGGTGCGCCGTCGCTTGAGCGGGTGGATGTGGTCCAGCCCGTTTCGTGGGCGGTGATGGTCTCGCTGGCCGAGTTGTGGCAGTCGTTCGGTGTGAAGCCGTCTGCTGTGGTGGGTCATTCGCAGGGTGAGATCGCCGCGGCTTGTGTCGCTGGTGGGTTGTCTTTGCAGGATGGTGCTCGTGTGGTGGCGCTGCGGTCGCAGGCCATCGCGGGAAGCCTGGCTGGGTTCGGCGGGATGATGTCGGTGGCGTTGCCGCTGGCGGAGGTCGAGTCTCGTCTGGTGCGTTGGGCTGGCCGGCTGGAGGTCGCGGCCCTGAACGGTCCGACCTCGGTCGTCGTCGCCGGTGAACCCGAGGCACTGGACGAACTCCAGGCCGAGTGCGAGGCGGAGGGTGTTCGGGCCCGCCGCGTGGCGGTGGACTACGCCTCGCACACCTCGCACGTGGAGCGCATCGAGGACGAGCTCGCCAAGGTGTTGGCGGACGTGCAGCCCCTGGCCGCGCGGGTGCCGTTCTTCTCCACGGTCGAAGGCGACTGGCTGGACACGACGGCTCTCGATGCCGGGTATTGGTACCGCAACCTGCGCCAGACGGTCCGCTTCCAGGGCGCGATCGAGGACTTGGTCGCACAAGGTCACGGCACCTTCATCGAGGTCAGCGCACACCCCGTACTGACCATGAGCGTCCAGGACCAGGCCGAATCCGCAGTCGTGGCGGGCACGCTGCGCCGCAATGACGGCGGCCTGGACCGCTTCTACGCCTCGCTCGCCGAGGTATGGGTGCAGGGCGTCGAGGTCGACTGGTCGCGGGTGTTCGAGGGGACGGGTGCGGCGCGGGTCGAGCTGCCGACGTACGCGTTCCAGCGGCGCCGGTACTGGCTCGACGCCCCGGCGGCCGCTGAGGCGGTTGTCGACCGGGCGGAGGCGGCCTTCTGGGAGGCGGTCGAGGGTGGGGATCTGAAGGCGTTGGCATCTGCGCTGGACGTGTCCACCGAGGAGCCCTTGAGCGCCGTGCTGCCCGCGCTGTCGTCGTGGCGACAGCAGCGACGCGAGCGATCCCGGCTGGACGGCTGGCAGTACCGGGTCGATTGGCAGCCGGTGTCGAAGGAGTTGCCGTCGCGACTCTCGGGGAACTGGCTGCTGGTGGTGCCCACGACCGGGGCCGAGGCTGCCGAGCTGGTGGCGCCCGTGACGGAGGAACTGACCCGGCGCGGCGCCCTGGTGACGACGATGCAGTGGGATGCGGACTGCGTCGACCGGGCGGAGATGGCCCGGTCGCTCGACGAGGCCGTGCGTTCCTGCGATGGCCAGCTCACCGGTGTGTTGTCGCTGCTGGCGTTGGATGGTTCGTCGTCGGGTGTGGTGGGTGGTGGTCTGGCGGGTTCGTTGGCTTTGGTGCAGGCGTTGGTGGGTGCTGGGGTCGAGGGGCGTTTGTGGTGTGTGACGCGTGGTGCGGTGGGGGCGGGTGAGCTGGTTTCGGCTCCGGTGCAGGCGCAGGTGTGGGGTTTGGGGCGGGTGGTGGCGTTGGAGCACCCGGAGTTGTGGGGTGGTCTGGTGGATCTGCCGGAGGTTGTGGACGCGCGTGTGGTGGAGCGTTTGTGTGGGGTGTTGTCCGGGGTGGATGGGGAGGATCAGGTCGCGGTGCGGGCTTCTGGGGTTCGTGTGCGGCGTGTGGTGCGTGCGGGGCGGGTGTCGGGGGCCTCGGGTGGTTGGTCGGGGGGTGGGACGGTTCTGGTTACGGGTGGTACGGGTGCGTTGGGCGGGCATGTGGCTCGTTGGTTGGCGGCGCGTGGGGTGGAGCATGTGGTGCTCGTGTCGCGTCGTGGGCCTTCGGCGCCGGGAGTTGATGTTCTTGGTGGCGAGCTGACGGATTTGGGTGTGGGGGTCTCGGTGGTTGCGTGTGATGTGGGTGATCATGGTGAGGTGGCCGGGTTGCTCGCCTCGTTGGGTGAGCGGTCGGCGGCTGGTGAGTTGCCGCCGTTGTCGGGTGTGGTGCATACGGCGGGTGTTCTTGATGATGGTGTGATCGAGTCGTTGACGCCGGAGCGGTTGGCGTTCGTCTTGCGGTCGAAGGCGGATGCTGCGCGGCATCTGGACGAGTTGACGCGGGGTGTGGACCTGTCGTTGTTCGTGATGTTCTCGTCGATGGCGGGGGCGGTGGGTGGCGCTGGTCAGGGTAATTACGCGGCGGCGAACGCGTTCTTGGACGCGTTGGTGGAACAGCGTCGCGGGCTCGGACTCCCCGGCACCTCCATCGCCTGGGGCGCATGGTCCGACGGCGGTCTGGCCGCGGGCGTGGGCGAGGAGCGACTCCAGCACGGCGGCATCCTTCCGATGGCGCCGGATGACGCGGTGACCCTCCTGGGCGAGGCCCTGGAGCAGGACGAGAACTGCCTCATCGTGGCGGACGTCGACTGGAAGCGGTTCGCTCCCAGGCTCGCGACGGGCCGGCCGGCACCACTGATCACCGGGATTCCCGAAGCCCACGACACCCTGCGGGCGATGGATGCCCAGGGCACCGTCTCCGATGTGGATCCGAGCGGGGCGCTCCGCGCCGAACTGGCCGGTCTCACGGCCGCCGAGCAGGACCGCAAGGTGCTCAACCTCGTACGCGCACAGGTCGCGGACGTGCTCAGCCACCCCAACTCCGATGCGATCACGGCCGATCGGGCCTTCAAGGACCTCGGCTTCGACTCCCTGGCCTCCGTCGAACTCCGCAAGCGCCTCAACCGGGTGACCGGACTGCGGCTGGCGGCCACGATCGCCTTCGACCATCCGACCCCGCGAACCCTTGCCGACCACCTGCTGAGCGAACTGAAGCTCGGCGGTGGCCCCAAGCGCTTCGACATCGTGCTCGGGGACCTCGACCGGCTCGCCTCCGAGCTGACCGAGCTCGTCCCGGAATCCGAAGAGTCCGCCCGCGGCGAGATCTCGCTCCGGCTGAAGGCACTGCTCCAACTGTGCAGCGGTGCGACGGACGAAACCGTCACCGACACCTCCGCGGCGGAGAAGTTCGCCTCGGCCTCGGACGACGACGTCTTCGACTTCATCAGCAACGAGCTCGGCATCTCCTGACCTCGATCGAGGTCACCCCCCTTTGAACTTTGTGAAGACTTCCTGAACCTCTGGAGTGGTACGGCGTGACGAACAGCAGCGAGGACAAGCTTCGGTATTTCCTGAAGCGAGTGACCGGCGAGCTCCACGAGGCACGACAGCGCCTCCAGGAAGTGCAGTCGGGAGAGCACGAGCCGATCGCGATCATCGGCATGGGCTGCCGGTACCCCGGGGGAGCGAACTCCCCCGAGGAGCTGTGGGACCTCCTGGCATCCGGTGGCGACGCCTTCTCGGAGTTCCCCACCGACCGGGGCTGGGACACCGAGGGCCTGTACGACCCGGAGCTGTCGCGGCCGGGCACCTCGTACGTCCGGGAGGGTGGATTCCTGCATGACGTCGGCGAGTTCGACCCGGCGTTCTTCGGGATCTCGCCCCGCGAGGCACTGGCCCTCGACCCGCAGCAGCGGCTCCTGCTGGAGACGTCCTGGGAGGCGATCGAGCGGGCGGGCATCGACCCGGCGTCGCTGAAGGGCAGCCGTACCGGCGTCTTCGCCGGCACCAACGGGCAGGACTACGCGGCCCTGTTGCGCCGGGCGCCCAAGCAGTCCGAGGGCTACCTGGCCACCGGTATCGCGGCCAGCGTGGTCTCGGGTCGGCTCTCCTACACCCTGGGCCTCACGGGGCCCGCGGTCAGCGTGGACACGGCGTGCTCGTCCTCCCTGGTCACCCTGCACCTGGCGGCCCAGGCGCTGCGGAACGGGGAGTGCACGCTCGCCCTCGCGGGCGGCGTGACGGTGATGTCCACGCCGGAGATCTTCGTCGAGTTCAGCCGGCAGGGCGCACTGTCCCGCACCGGCCGGTGCCGGCCGTTCGCGGACGGCGCCGACGGGACGGCGTGGGGCGAGGGGTCGGGCGTACTGCTGCTGGAGCGGCTGTCGGACGCGCGCCGCAACGGCCACCCGGTCCTCGCGGTGGTCCGTGGCTCGGCCGTCAACCAGGACGGTGCGAGCAACGGCCTGACGGCGCCGAACGGCCCCTCCCAGCAGCGCGTCATCCGCGCCGCACTGGCCAGCGCCGGACTGACCACCGCCGAGGTCGACGCGGTGGAGGCGCACGGCACGGGCACATCGCTGGGCGACCCGATCGAGGCCGACGCGCTGCTCGCCACCTACGGGCAGGGCAGGCCCGAGGACCGGCCGCTGCTGATCGGCTCCTTGAAGGCGAACATCGGTCACACCGCGGCCGCCGCGGGCGTGGCGGGCGTGATCAAGATGGTGCAGGCGATGCACCACGCCACCCTGCCCAAGTCGCTGTACGTGGACGCGCCGTCGTCCGAGGTCGACTGGTCCGCGGGTGCGGTCGAGGTCCTCGCCGAGGCGCGGGCGTGGCCGGCGGTCGAGGGGCGTCCGCGTCGTGCGGGCGTCTCCTCGTTCGGCGTGAGCGGTACGAACGCCCACGTCATCCTTGAGCAGCCGGCGGAGCAGCCGGCCGAGCAGCCGGCGGAGCGCCCGGCCCCGCAGAGCAGCCCCGTGGTGACGCCGTGGGTGGTCTCCGGCCGCGGGGTCGACGGCTTACGTGCGCAGGCCGCGCGGTTGGCGTCCCGGGTCGAGGGTGACGCGGACCTCTCGCCGGTGGACGTGGGCTGGTCGCTGGCTTCGGGCCGCACGGGATTCGAGAACCGCGCCGTGGTCACGGGCGGTTCGCCCGACGAGCTGATGGCCGCGCTGAACGGCCTGGCGCGCGGTGAAGCCGTCCCGGGTCTCGTCGAGGGCCCGGCGGACGGCGGCGTCTCGACTGCTGGTCCTGCCGTGTTGTTCTCGGGTCAGGGTTCGCAGCGGGTCGGTATGGGGCGGGAGTTGTACGAGCGGTTCCCCGTCTTCGCGGGGGCGTTCGATGAGGTCTGTGGGGTGTTGGACCGGGAGTTGTCCGGTCATGTGAGGGGTGGGGTGCGCGAGGTCGTCTTCGGTGAGGGCGGTGCTGAAGGCGCTCTGGACGAGACGGTGTTCACCCAGGCGGGTCTGTTCGCCGTGGAGTGGGCGTTGTTCCGGCTGGTGGAGTCGTGGGGTGTGCGCCCCGAGTTCGTGGGGGGCCACTCCATTGGTGAGCTGGTCGCCGCGTGTGTGGCGGGTGTGTGGTCGTTGGAGGATGCGGCCCGTCTGGTGGCCGCGCGTGGTCGTTTGATGCAGGCGTTGCCGGTGGGTGGCGCGATGGTGGCGGTGCAGGCGTCCGAGGTGGAGGTCTCGGAGCTGCTGGTGGATTGCGCGGATCGGGTGTCGATCGCTGCGGTGAACGGTCCCTCGGCGGTGGTGTTGTCGGGTGATGAGGATGCTGTGCTGGAGGTGGCGGCGGTCCTCAAGGGCCGGGGGCGCAAGACGAAGCGGCTGGTCGTCTCGCACGCGTTCCATTCGCCGCGGATGGACGCGATGTTGGAGGAGTTCCGGGAGGTCGCGGCGGGTCTGTCCTACGCCGCGCCGGTGATTCCGGTGGTGTCGAATGTGACGGGTGCGGTGGCGTCGGCGGAGGAGTTGTGTTCGCCGGAGTACTGGGTGCGGCATGTGCGTGGAGCGGTGCGTTTCGCGGCCGGTGTGGAGGCTCTTGCGGCTCAGGGCGTCTCCGTGTTCGTGGAGTTGGGTCCTGATGGTGTGTTGAGTGCGATGGGTGCGCAGTGCGTGTCGGACGGTGTGTTCGTTCCGGTGCTGCGTGCGGGTCGTGGGGAGGAGCGTTCGTTCGTCGCTGGTGTGGCGCGTGCGTGGACGCACGGTGTGGCGGTGGATTGGACGCGGGTGTTCGAGGGGACGGGTGCGTCCCGGGTCGACCTGCCGACGTACGCCTTCCAACGCCAGCGCTACTGGCTCGAACCCACCGGTGACCTCGCGGGCGCCGGCTCCGTGGCCGGCCTCGGACTCGGCGCGGCGGAGCACCCCCTGCTGGGCGCCGCCGTGGAGCTGGCCGGCGCCGACGGACTGCTGCTGACGGGACAGCTGTCGCTGCGGACGCACCCCTGGCTGGCGGACCACGCGGTCGCGGGCACGGTGCTGTTCCCGGGGACCGGCTTCGTGGAGCTGGCCGTACGGGCCGGTGACCAGGTCGGCTGCGACACCGTCGAGGAACTGACCCTCCAGACGCCGCTCGTCCTCGCCGAGGGCCGCGTCGTACAGCTCCAGATCATGGTCGGCGAGCCCGACGAAGCGGGGCGCCGCACGCTGACCGTCTACTCCCGTGACGAGGAGACGTCGGCGGCCGGAGAGTGGACCTGCCACGCCATGGGCGTGCTGGCGCCCGGCGGTGCGCAGCCGGCGGCCGACCTCGTGGAATGGCCGCCGGCCGGCGCCGAGGACGTGCCCGTCGATGACATGTACGAGCGTTTCGAGGCCGACGGCTACGGCTACGGCCCGGTGTTCCAGGGCGTGCGCGCCGCATGGCGGCGCGGCGACGAGGTCTTCGTCGAGGTGGCGCTCGACGCGGAGCACCAGGAGGCGGCCGGTCGCTTCGGCATGCACCCGGCCCTGCTGGACTCGGCGCTGCACGGAGTGCAGCTGGGCAGCTTCTTCGCCGACGGACGCGCACGGCTGCCGTTCGAGTGGCGCGGTGTGTCGCTGCGGGCGGCGGGTGCGTCCATGCTGCGCGTCCGCCTGGCACCGGCCGGTACGGACACCGTCTCGGTGACGGTGGCCGACGGTACGGGGCAACCGGTCGCGACGGTGGAGTCGCTGGTCTGCATGCCCGTGGACCGCGAACAGCTGGCAGCGGCCGCGGGCAAGCTGCCCGAGCACGACACCCTGTTCCGCATCGACTGGACCACGGCGGCCACCGGGACCACGGCGCCCCACGACGCCACCCGTGCCCCCGGCATCGCTGGGATCGGCACCTCCGTGGAGGTCCCGGGCGCAGCCGCGTACCCCGACCTGGCAGCCCTCGGCGAGGCGGTGACGGCCGGCGCCGAGCTGCCGGACGTCGTCGTGGTCTCGGTCCAGGACCTCGCGGAGCCGCCGCCGGAGACCGACGGGCCGGCGACGCCGTCGGCCGCGCACGCGGCGAGCCATCGCGCGCTGGCGCTGATCCAGGAGTGGCTGGGGAACGCGCGGTTCACCGGCGCCCGTCTGGTGGTGCTGACGCGGGGCGCGGTGGCGGCCGGCTCCGACGGCGACGTGACGGACCTGACGGCGGCCCCCGTCTGGGGACTGCTGCGGTCGGCGCAGACCGAGAACCCCGGCGCGTTCGTGCTGATGGACGAGGACGGCACACCGGAGTCCCGCGAGGCGCTGGCGACGGCACTCGCCTGGGCGGCGACCCACGACGAACCGCAGCTGGCGCTGCGGGCCGGCGAGGTGCGGGTCCCGCGCGTGGCACGCCTGGCGCACGGCGACGGAATGCTGGTCCCGCCGGCGGGCGCGTCGGCGTGGAGCCTGGAGATCCCCCAGCGGGGATCCTTCGCCAACCTCGAACTGCTGGAGAGCCCGGCGGCCGAGCAGCCGCTCGAAGCCGGCGAGGTGCGGGTGCAGATCCGCGCGGCCGGCATGAACTTCCGTGACGTGGTGCTGGCCCTGGGCGTCGTTCCGGACCAGCAGGTCATGGGCAACGAGGGCGCGGGCGTCGTCACCGAAGTCGGTTCGGGCGTGACCGATCTGGCGCCCGGCGACCAGGTCATGGGCGTCTTCGCCGGCTCCTTCGGCCCCTTCGCCGTCACCGACCGCCGGATGCTGGCCCCGATGCCCCACGGCTGGTCGTACGTGCAGGCGGCCTCCGTACCGGTCGTCTTCCTGACCGCCTACTACGGCCTGCGCGACCTCGCCGAAGTGCGGCCCGGGGAATCCGTGCTCGTGCACAACGCCGCGGGCGGCGTCGGCATGGCCGCCGTACAGCTCGCCCGGCACTGGGGAGCCGAGGTCTTCGGCACGGCCAGCGAGGGCAAGTGGCACGCCCTGCGCGGCTCCGGGCTGGACGACGCGCACATCGCCTCCTCCCGCACGCTGGACTTCGAGGGCGCGTTCCTCGACGCCACCGGCGCCCGGGGCATGGACGTCGTGCTCGACGCGCTCGCCGGCGAGTTCGTTGACGCCTCGCTGCGGCTGCTGCCGCGCGGCGGGCGGTTCCTGGAGATGGGCAAGACCGACAAGCGCGACCCCGCCGAGGTCGCCGCGGCGCACCCGGGCGTCGCCTACCAGGCGTTCGACCTCAACGAGGCCGGCCTGGACCGCACCCAGGAGATCCTGCTGGAGCTCCTGGACCTCTTCGAGCAAGGGGTGATCACACCGCTGCCCGTCGCCACGTGGGACATCCGACGGGCCCCTGACGCCTTCCGCTACGTGAGCCAGGCCCGCCACATCGGCAAGGTCGTGCTGACCGTACCGGCCCCGCTGGCCGGCGCCGGCAACGGCACCGCCCTCGTGAGCGGAGCGACCGGAACGCTCGGCAGGCTCGTCGCCCGGCACCTCGTGGAGCGACACGACGTGCGGGAACTGCTGCTCGTCAGCCGCCGCGGGCCGGACGCGGACGGCGCGGCGGAACTGGTCGCGGAACTCGCCGGGCTCGGCGCCCGGGCGCGCGTGGTGGCCTGCGACGTCGCCGACCGATCCGCGCTGGAGGGGCTCCTCGCCGGCATCCCCGCCGAACACCCCCTGACCACGGTCGTCCACACGGCCGGCGTGCTCGACGACGGAATGGTCCACGCGCTCACCCCCGAGCGGATCGACGGAGTGCTGAGCCCGAAGGTCGACGCCGCGTGGAACCTCCACGAGCTGACGCGTGACCTGGACCTGTCGGCCTTCGTCCTCTACTCCTCCGTCTCCGGTGTCCTCGGCAATGCCGGACAGGGCAGCTACGCGGCGGCGAACGTCTTCCTCGACGCCCTCGCGGCGGTCCGCCGCACCGAGGGCCTGCCGGCCACGTCGCTGGCATGGGGCCTGTGGGAGCAGAGCAGCACGATGACCGGAGAGCTGGGCGAGGCGGACCGCACCCGCATCGCACGCTCCGGACTGACCGCGCTCTCGTCCGACGAGGGCCTGGCGCTCTTCGACGCCGCCGTCGCCACCGACGAGCCGCTCCTGCTGCCGGTGGGGCTCGACCCCGCGGCACTGCGGACCTCCGGCACGCCCGTACCCGCGCTGCTGCGCGGCCTCGTCCGCGGCCCCGTACAGCGTCGCGCCCGGGCCACGGCGTCCACCGGCACCTCGGCCGCGCCCACCGGGCTGGCCCGGCAGCTGGCCGGCCGTCCCGAAGCCGAACAGCTCGTGGAACTCTCGGAGTTCGTACGCGGCCACGTCGCGGTGGTCCTCGGCCACGGATCGGCCACGGCGGTGGAGGAGAGCCGCGCCTTCAAGGAGCTCGGCTTCGACTCCCTGACCTCGGTGGAACTGCGCAACCGGTTGAACGCGGCGACCGGGCTGAGGCTGCCCGCCACGCTCGTCTTCGACCACCCCACGCCGGGTGCGCTCGCGCGACACCTGCGCGAGGAACTGCTCGGCGCCCGGGCCGACGCCACCGCGGTCCTGCCGCACGCGTCCGCCCCGCGGGCGGACGACCCGATCGCCATCGTCAGCATGAGCTGCCGCTTCCCGGGCGACGTCGCGTCCCCCGAGGCGCTGTGGGACCTACTGGCCGCGGGCGGCGACGGCATCACCGACTTCCCGACCGACCGGGGCTGGGACCTGGACGCGCTGTACGACGCCGACCCCGATCGCCCGGGCAAGTCGTACGTCCGCAGCGGCGGCTTCCTGCACACCGCCGCCGAATTCGACGCGGGCTTCTTCGGGATCTCGCCGCGCGAGGCCCTCGCCATGGACCCGCAGCAGCGACTGCTGCTGGAGACCTCGTGGGAGGCCTTCGAACGGGCGGGCATCGACCCGGCCGCCGTGCGCGGATCCCGGGCGGGCGTGTTCACCGGAGCCGCCGCACAGGGCTACGCCTTCGGCATGGAGCAGTCCGGCGAAGGCAGCGAGGGCTACTACCTGACCGGCAGCACCACCTCGGCGATCTCGGGTCGTGTCGCCTACACGCTGGGCCTCGAAGGCCCCGCGGTGACGGTGGACACGGCGTGCTCGTCGTCGCTGGTCGCGCTGCACCTGGCGGTGCAGTCGCTGCGCAACGGTGAGTGCACGCTCGCCCTCGCGGGCGGTGTGAACGTGCTGGCCACCTCGATGGTCTTCGTGGAGTTCAGCCGCCAGCGCGGGCTCGCACCGGACGGCCGCTGCAAGTCCTTCTCGGACGGGGCGGACGGTACGGGCTGGGCGGAGGGCGCCGGTGTGCTCCTGCTGGAGCGGCTGTCGGACGCACAGCGCAACGGTCACCCCGTGTTGGCCGTCGTGCGTGGTTCCGCGGTGAACCAGGACGGTGCGAGCAACGGTCTGACCGCGCCGAACGGTCCCTCGCAGCAGCGCGTGATCCGCGCGGCCCTGGCCGATGCCCGGGTCTCCGCGGCGGACGTGGACGCGGTGGAGGCGCACGGTACGGGTACGACGCTGGGCGACCCGATCGAGGCGCAGGCACTGATCGCGACCTACGGCCAGGACCGGCCGGCCGAACGGCCCCTGTACCTCGGCTCGTTGAAGTCCAACATCGGACACGCGCAGGCCGCGGCCGGCGTGGGCGGCGTGATCAAGATGGTGCAGGCGATGCGCCACGGCCTGCTCCCCGAGTCGCTGCACGTCGGCGAGCCGTCGTCGAAGGTGGATTGGTCGGCGGGTGCGGTCGAGTTGCTGAGCGAGGCGCGCGAGTGGGTGCCCGGTGCGGCTGACCAGGTCCGTCGTGCGGGTGTGTCCTCGTTCGGTGTGAGCGGTACGAACGCCCACGTGATCCTTGAGCAGGCCCCTGAGGTTGCGGTGGAGGTCGCCGAGCCGGTGGCGGCTCCGGTGGCTCCGGTGGCGG
This sequence comes from Streptomyces sp. NPDC028419, assembly GCF_055565515.1. Taxonomy (NCBI): domain Bacteria; kingdom Bacillati; phylum Actinomycetota; class Actinomycetes; order Kitasatosporales; family Streptomycetaceae; genus Streptomyces; species Streptomyces sp. NPDC028419. The sequence goes on from NZ_JBVHUE010000026.1 coordinate 47,832, forward strand.
TGCCGTGGGTGGTCTCCGGCCGGGGCGTCGAGGCGCTGCGCGGTCAGGCGGCGCGCCTGGCGTCGCTCGTCGAGTCCGGCGATGCGGGTCTGTCGCCGGTGGACGTGGGTTGGTCGTTGGCCGCGGGGCGGGCGGAGTTCGAGAACCGTGCCGTGGTGATCGGTGGTGGCCTCGGTGAACTCGCTTCTGGTGTAGGTGCGTTGAGTGAGGGTCTGCCGGCTTCGGGTCTGGTGGAGGGTGTGGTTTCGGGTTCTGCGGGCCGGGTGGTGTTCGTGTTCCCGGGGCAGGGTTCGCAGTGGGCCGGGATGGCGGTGGATCTGCTGGGTTCTTCGCCGGTGTTCGCGGAGCGGATGGCCGAGGCTGGTCGAGCGCTGGCTGAGTTCGTGGGCTGGGATCTGCTCGATGTGGTTCGCCAGGTTGAGGGTGCGCCGTCGCTTGAGCGGGTGGATGTGGTCCAGCCCGTCTCCTGGGCCGTGATGGTCTCCCTCGCGGAGCTGTGGCAGTCCTTCGGTGTGAAGCCGTCTGCTGTGGTCGGTCATTCGCAGGGTGAGATCGCCGCGGCTTGTGTCGCTGGTGGGTTGTCCTTGCGGGATGGTGCTCGTGTGGTGGCGCTGCGGTCGCAGGCGATTGCTGGTTCGTTGGCTGGTCTGGGCGGGATGATGTCGGTGGCGTTGCCGCTGGCGGAGGTCGAGTCTCGTCTGGTGCGTTGGGCTGGCCGGCTGGAGGTCGCGGCCCTGAACGGTCCGACCTCCGTCGTCGTCGCCGGTGAACCCGAGGCACTGGACGAACTCCAGGCCGAGTGCGAAGCGGAAGGCGTCCGGGCCCGCCGGGTTGCGGTGGATTACGCCTCGCACACCTCTCACGTGGAGCGCATCGAGGACGAGCTCGCCAAGGTGTTGGCGGACGTACAGCCCCTGGCCGCGAGGGTGCCGTTCTTCTCCACGGTCGAGGGTGACTGGCTGGACACGACGGCTCTCGACGCCGGGTATTGGTACCGCAATCTGCGCCAGACGGTCCGCTTCCAGGGCGCGATCGAGGACTTGGTCGCGCAGGGTCACGGCACCTTCATCGAGGTCAGCGCGCACCCCGTACTGACGATGAGCGTCCAGGACCAGGCGGAGTCCGCCGTGGTGGCGGGCACGCTGCGCCGCAATGACGGTGGCCTGGACCGCTTCTACACCTCGCTGGCTGAGGTGTGGGTGCAGGGCGTGGACGTGGACTGGGCCGGCGTGTTCGAGGGGACGGGTGCGGCGCGGGTCGAGCTGCCGACGTACGCGTTCCAGCGGCGCCGCTACTGGCTCGACGCCGGTGGCGCCGCGGACGGCGGGCTGTCGGGCCTGGGTCTGGGCCTGGCGGTGGCGGGACATCCGCTGCTCGACGCGGCGGTGGAGCTGCCGGATTCCGCGGGCGTGGTGTTCACGGGGCGGTTGTCCCTGCGCACGCACCCGTGGTTGGCGGACCACGCGGTCGCGGGCACGGTGCTGCTGCCGGGGACGGGCTTCGTGGAACTCGCGGTCCGCGTGGGTGACGAGGTCGGCTGCGACGTGGTCGAGGAGCTCACGCTCCAGGCCCCGCTGGTGCTGCCCGAGAAGGGCGGCGTCCAACTGCGCATGACCGTCGCCGCGTCGGACGAGCAGGGTCGGCGTCTGTTCAGCGTGTACTCGCGAGCGGCCGATGCGTACACCGACACGGAATGGACGTGCCATGCGACGGGTGCGCTGACCACCGGTGCCGCGCAGCCCGTGGCCGATCTGGCGGTCTGGCCGCCGGAGGGCGCGGTGGCGCTGGACACCGACGGCATGTACGACGACTTCGAGGCCGACGGCTACGGCTACGGTCCGATGTTCCAGAACGTACGGGCGGCCTGGCGCCGCGGCGACGAGGTGTTCGCCGAAGCGGTGCTGCCCGAGGACGCGCAGGAGGACGCCGCCCAGTTCGGGCTGCACCCGGCGCTGCTGGACGCGGCGTTGCACGGTCTGCGGCTGAGCGGCATCTTCTCCGACAACCGGCCGAGGCTGCCCTTCGCCTGGCGCGGTGTGTCCCTGTACACGAGCGGTGCGGCGGCCCTGCGGGTGCGCCTCGCGCCCGCCGATGCCGACGACTCGGTGTCGGTGACGGTCGCCGACAGCTCCGGGCAGCCCGTCGCGGCGGTCGAGTCCCTCGTCCTGCGACCCATGGACCCCGACCAGATCGCGAACGCGGCCCGTAGCGGGACGGACGAAGCGCTGTTCCGGGTCGACTGGGCACAGGCGCCGCAGGTGACCACGCACGAAGCTGCCTTGGCGGCCCGGCGCGGACCGTGGGCGGTGATCGGGACCCCGGGTACGGAGACCGGACTCGGAGTTCCCGGGGCCGAGGTCCACGCCGATCTCGCGGAGTTGAGCGCGGCCGTCGAGAACGGTGCCGCCGTCCCCGACGTCGTACTCGTCCCCTTCGTCTCACGGACCGGCGGGACGGACGGCACCGACGAGACCGCCCGGGCCGCCCACGAGGCCGTGCACCGCGCCCTGGCGCTGACGCAGGCCTGGCTCGCGGACGAGCGGTTCGAGGAGGCCGGATCGCGCCTCGTGCTGGTGACGCGCGGTGCGGTGGCGGCCGGCCCCGAGGAGACGGTGACCGATCTGGGCGCGGCCCCGGTCTGGGGGCTGTTGCGCTCGGCGCAGACGGAGAACCCCGGTCGGTTCGTGCTCGTCGACACCGATGGAGCCACCGGGCTGCCGGACGGGCTGCTGTCCTCCGACGCGCCGCAGCTGGCCGTGCGCGACGGTGTCGTGCGCGTGCCGAAGCTGCTGCGGGCGACCCCGCCCGCACAGCGGGAGGCGCGGGAATGGGACCCGGCCGGCACGGTGCTGCTGACCGGTGCCACCGGGACGCTCGGCGGTGTGGTGGCCCGGCACCTGGTGGTGGAGCACGGTGTGCGGCACCTGCTGCTGGTGAGTCGCAGTGGGGGAGACGCCCCCGGTGCGGCGGAGTCGGTGGCGGAGCTGGAGGCGCTGGGCGCGCGGGTGTCGGTGGCCGCGTGCGACGTGGCCGACCGGGACGCGCTGGCCGGGGTACTGGCGGGCGTCGCGGCCGAGCACCCGCTGACCGCGGTCGTGCACGCCGCGGGTGTGCTGGACGACGGGCTGATCACGGGCCTGGACGTCGAGAGCGTGGAGCGGGTCCTGCGTCCGAAGGTGGACGCGGCGTGGAACCTGCACGAGCTGACGCGTGACCTCGACCTGTCGGCGTTCGTGCTGTTCTCCTCGGCATCGGGCGTGCTGGGCAGCGCGGGCCAGGGCGGATACGCCGCGGCGAACGTGTTCCTGGACGCGCTCGCGACCGTACGGCGTGCCGAGGGCCTGCCGGCCACCTCGCTGGCGTGGGGGCTGTGGCAGCAGAGCAGCGGGATGACGGGCGAGATGGGCCGGGCGGATCTGGCGCGCGTGGCGCGTTCGGGCCTGGTCGCGTTGGACTCGCAGGACGGTCTGGCGCTCTTCGACGCCGCTCTCGCGGCGGACGAGGCGCTCCTGCTGCCGGTGCGCTTCGACCAGGCGGCGCTGCGCGAGCTGGGCGCCGACGTGCCCGCCGTACTGCGCGGGCTGGTCCGCGGGCCGGTGCGCCGGGCGCGAGCGGCGGAGCAGGGCGGAGCCGGGAAGGAGCTGGTCCAGCGGCTGTCCGGGCTGCTCGAAGGGGACAGGACGCGGGCGCTGTCGGAGTTCGTGCGCGGGCTGATCGCGACCGTTCTCGGGCACGGTTCGGCGGATGCGATCGAGGACGGGCGGGCCTTCAAGGAGCTCGGCTTCGACTCCTTGACGGCAGTGGAACTGCGCAACCGGCTCAATGCGGCGACCGGGCTGCGGCTCCCCGCCACGCTCGTCTTCGACCACCCTTCACCCGGTGCTCTCGTCACCCACCTGAACACCGAACTCTTCGGTGCGGGACACTTCTCGACCGCGTCGGCGGGCGTCCTCGTGCCTTCCTCGGCGAGCGACCTCGACGACCCGATCGTGATCGTGGGCATGGGCTGCCGCTACCCCGGCGGTGTCGACTCTCCCGAGGCGCTGTGGGCCCTGGTCGACGGCGGCGTGGACGCGATCTCGGAGTTCCCGACGGACCGGGCATGGGACGCGGACCTCTACGACCCGGACCCGGAGCGGCAGGGCAAGACGTACACCCGTGAGGGCGGCTTCCTGCACGCGGCAGCGGAGTTCGACCCGCAGTTCTTCGGGATGTCGCCGCGCGAGGCACTGGCCACCGACCCCCAGCAGCGACTGCTCCTGGAGATCGCGTGGGAGGCGTTCGAACGCGCGGGCGTCGACCCGAAGTCGCTGCGCGGCAGCCGGACCGGTGTCTTCGCCGGCGTGATGTACAACGACTACGGTTCGCGGCTGCGGACCGTGCCCGAAGGGTTCGAGGGCTTCCTCGGCAACGGCAGCGCGGGCAGCGTGGCTTCCGGCCGCCTCTCGTACACCTTCGGCCTGGAGGGCCCGGCCGTCACGGTCGACACCGCGTGCTCGTCGTCCCTGGTCTCCCTGCACCTGGCCGCCCAGGCGCTGCGTGCCGGTGAGTGCACGCTCGCCCTGGCGGGCGGCGTGACGTTGATGTCCACGCCGATGACGTTCGTCGAGTTCAGCCGGCAGCGGGCGCTGTCCCCGGACGGCCGCTGCAAGTCCTTCTCGGACGGCGCGGACGGCACCGGTTGGGCCGAGGGCGCGGGCATGTTGCTGCTGGAGCGGCTGTCGGACGCCCGGCGCAACGGGCACCCCGTCCTGGCCGTGGTGCGTGGTTCCGCGGTGAACCAGGACGGTGCGAGCAACGGTCTGACCGCGCCGAACGGTCCCTCGCAGCAGCGGGTGATCCGGGCGGCCCTCGCCAACGCCGGTGTTTCAGCGGCGGAGGTGGACGTGGTGGAGGCGCACGGTACGGGTACGACGCTGGGCGACCCGATCGAGGCGCAGGCGCTGCTGGCCACCTACGGACAGGACCGTCCGGCCGAACGCCCGCTGTGGCTCGGCTCGTTGAAGTCCAACATCGGCCACGCACAGGCCGCCGCGGGTGTGGCCGGCGTGATCAAAATGGTGCAGGCGATGCACCACGGCGTACTGCCGGAAACCCTCTACGCGGATGAGCCGTCGTCGAAGGTGGACTGGTCGGCGGGCGCGGTCGAGCTGCTGAGCAAGCCGCGGCAGTGGGCGCGGGACGAGGGCCGTCCCCGTCGTGCGGGCGTGTCGTCGTTCGGCGTGAGCGGTACCAACGCGCACGTGATCCTCGAACAGCCCGCGGACCAGGCCGAGCAGGCCGATCAGGCCGAAGGGGCGGCGACTCCCGCCCGTCCGGTGACCGTGCCGTGGGTCGTGTCGGGCCGGAGCGCGCAGGCGCTGCGGGGTCAGGCGGCGCGGCTGGGATCGTTCGTACGGGGTGACGCGGAGCTGTCGCCGGTGGACGTCGGTTGGTCGCTCGCCACCAGCAGGTCGGTGTTCGAGCACCGCGCGGTCGTCGTCGGCAGCGGGGACGGACTGGACACGGGCCTCGCGGCCCTCGCCCGCGGGGAGTCGGTTTCCGGCCTCGTGGAGGGCGCGACGTCCGGGTCCGGTGGCCGGGTGGTGTTCGTGTTCCCGGGTCAGGGATCGCAGTGGGCGGGCATGGCGGTGGATCTGATGGATTCCGCTCCGGTCTTTGCCGAGCGGATGGCCGAGTGCGGCCGGGCTCTGGCCGAGTTCGTGGACTGGGACCTGGAGGCCGTTGTCCGTGCGGCGCCTGGCGCGCCGTCACTTGAGCGGGTGGACGTGGTCCAGCCGGTCTCGTGGGCGGTGATGGTTTCACTGGCCGCGCTGTGGCAGTCGTTCGCCGTGGAGCCGGCCGCCGTGGTGGGACACTCGCAGGGCGAGATCGCCGCCGCCTGCGTCGCGGGCGGGCTGTCCTTGCAGGACGGTGCTCGGGTGGTGGCATTGCGGTCGCAAGCCATTGCCGGGAGTTTGGCCGGGCACGGAGGGATGGCATCGGTGCAGTTGTCTGTTGAGCAAGCGACCGAGCGCATAGCCGGGTGGGAAGGCCGGCTCTCGATCGCCACCGTCAACGGCCCCACCTCGGTCGTGGTGGCCGGTGACCCGTCCGCGCTGGACGAGTTGACGGATTCCTGCGCGGCGGACGGGGTCAGGGTCCGGCGGATCCCCGTCGACTACGCCTCGCACACCTTCCACGTGGAGCGGATCGAGGACGAACTCGCCCAGGTGCTGGCGGCCGTACGGCCGAAGGCCTCGCGGGTGCCGTTCTTCTCGACCGTGAAGGGGGAATGGCTGGACACCACCGGCCTCGACGCCGCGTACTGGTACCAGAACCTGAGGGAGACGGTCCGGTTCCGCAGCGCGATCGAGACGCTGGCCGAGCAGGGGCACACCACCTTCGTCGAGGTGAGTTCCCACCCCGTCCTCACCGTCAGCGTGCAGGAAACGCTGGAGGTCTCCGGGCAGGGCCCGACGGCTCCTCCCGTGGTCTGCGGCACGCTCCGGCGCGACGACGGCGGCCTGGACCGGTTCCTGACGTCCCTGGCGGAGGTCTGGGTCCAGGGCACCGACGTCGACTGGGAGCAGGCGTTCGCCGGTTCCGGGGCGCGCCGGGTGGACCTGCCGACGTACGCCTTCCAGCGGCGCCGGTACTGGCTGGAGGCACCGGCCGCGGAGGCGGCCGGCGGTGCGGGCGCGCCGGCGGACACGGCGGCCGGCCGGCTGGACGCCCAGTTCTGGGAGGCGGTCGAGAACGGGGACCTGCAGTCGTTGTCCACGACCCTCGCGGTCGAGGACGAGGACCAGCAGTCCTCGCTCGGCAGCCTGCTCCCCGCGCTCTCCTCGTGGCGCCGGCAGGGTCGTACCCGCACCACGCTCGACGGCTGGCGCTACCGCGTCACCTGGAAGCAGGTGCCGCAGAATCCGGCGGCGGCGGCGACGTCCGCGACCGGCACGTGGCTGCTCGTCGTCCCCTCCCGGGACGCCGATTCGCCGTGGGCCGCGGCGGCCGCCCGGGCGCTGACCGACGGCGGCGCGTCCGTCGTCCCGCTCCTCTGGGACCAGGCGGAAGGCGACCGGTCCGGGCTGGCCGAGCGCGTACGGGAGACCCTGGCCGGGCACGGCGGGACCGACGGGATCAGCGGCGTGCTCTCGCTGCTCGCACTCGACGAGGACCCGCACCCGGCGCACCCGGCGGTACCGTCGGGCCTGGCCGCCACCCTGCACCTCGTGCAGGCCCTCGGCGACACCGAGCTGGCGGCGCCCCTGTGGCTGGCGACGCGGAACGCGGTGTCCACCGGACGTGCGGACGGCGCCGCGATCAGCGCGGCGCAGGCCCAGACCTGGGGGCTGGGCCGGGTCGTCGGTCTGGAACACCCGCAGCGTTGGGGTGGCCTGATCGACCTTCCCGAGAACCCCGACCCGCGTGTCCTGGCGCGACTCGCCGGCGTGCTGAGCGGCGCGGCGGGTCCCGAGGACCAGCTCGCACTCCGTACGGCGGGCCTCTTCGCACGGCGGCTCGTGCACGCACCGCTCGGTGACGTGCGGGCCGCGCGCGGGTGGCAGCCGCGTGGCACGGTCCTGATCACCGGCGGAACCGGTGCGCTGGGCGGGCAGGTCGCCCGCTGGCTGGCGCGGGGCGGAGCGGAACACCTCGTCCTGACCAGTCGTCACGGCGCGGCGGCCACGGGCGCCGACGAGCTCTCGCGGGAGCTGACGGAGGCGGGCGCCCGGGTGACGATCGCCGCGTGCGACGTCGCGGACCGTGCCGCGCTGGCGGCGCTGTTGGAGCGGCTGCGGGCCGACGGGTCCCCCGTCCGGTCGGTGGTGCACACCGCGGGCGTGGCGCCGAGCGCGACGCTCGACGCGACCGACCTCGCGACGCTCTCCGATGCCGCGTCGGGCAAGGTGACCGGCGCCGACAACCTGGACGAGCTGCTGGAAGGCGAGGAGCTGGACGCCTTCGTCCTCTTCTCCTCGAACGCGGGTGTGTGGGGCGCCGGCGGGCAGGGCGCCTACGGCGCCGCCAACGCCCACCTCGACGCACTGGCCGAGCGGCGCCGCTCCCGCGGCCTGCCCGCGACGTCCGTCGCGTGGGGCGCGTGGCGCGGAGCGGGAATGTTGGTCGACAACGGGGCGGAGGAGCACATGGCCCGCCTCGGGGTGCTCGCGATGGACCCCGACCTGGCGATCGCCGCGCTGCAACAGGCCCTGGACCACGACGAGACCTGCGCCGTGGTGGCCGACGTGGACTGGTCGCGCTTCGCGCCCGGATTCACCGCGGCCCGGCCGCGGCCGCTGCTCGACGACCTGCCGCAGGCCCAGCGGGCGCTCCAGCAGTCCGACGCGGCCGGCTCGACCGGCGCGCTGGACGGACCCGACGGCGGGACGGCGCACACGCCCGCCGACCGGTTCGCGACGATGAGCGGGCCCGAGCTCGACCGCACGCTGCTCGACCTGGTGCGCTCGGCCGCCGCCGCCGTCCTGCGCTACGAGGGACCCGACGCGGTGGGCGAGGACAGGGCGTTCAAGGAGCTCGGATTCGACTCGCTGACCGCCGTCGAACTCCGCAACAGGCTGCAGAACGCCACCGGGCTGCGGCTTCCCACGGCGCTGGTCTTCGACCACCCGACGCCGCTGGCCCTCGCCGCCCACCTGCGGGCCCAGCTCGCGGGAACCGCGGCCGGCGCGCCCGGGTCCGCGATCGCCGAGCTCGACAAGCTCGAAGCGGCGCTCTTCTCCATCCCCTCGGAGGACGAGGACCTGCGGTCCACGCTCTCCTCCCGCCTGCACGTCCTCCTGTCGAGGCTCGACGGATCGACGGCGGGACTCCCCGACACAGCGCAAGGCCGGCCCGCGGAGAACCAGCTCGACGCGGTCACGGACAACGAACTATTCGACTTCATCAACCAGGAGTTCGGTAAGTCATGACGGAGAACGAGGACAAGCTCCGGGAGTACCTCAAGTGGGTCACCACCGACCTGCAGAAGACGAGGGCGCGACTGCAGGAGCAGGAGGGGCGCGAGCAGGAGCCCATCGCGATCGTCTCGGTGAGCTGCCGGTTCCCCGGAGGCGCGAACTCCCCCGAGCAGCTCTGGGAGTTGCTCGCCCAGGGCGCCGACGCCACCGGCCCCCTCCCGCGTGACCGGGGCTGGGACATCGAGGCGCTGTACGACCCCGACGGGGCATCGGGCCGGACGGGCACCACGTACGTGAACGAAGGCAGCTTCGTCCGCGACGCGGCCGAGTTCGACGCGGACTTCTTCGCGATCGCGCCCCGCGAGGCCCTCGCCATGGACCCGCAGCAGCGGTTGTTCCTCGAAGCGTCGTGGGAGCTGATCGAGCGCGCCGGGATCGACCCGACCTCGCTCAAGGGCAGCCAGACGGGCGTCTTCGTGGGCGGCACGCCCTCCCACTACGGCCCGGGCGCCGGAGCGGTGACCGAGGACGTCGCCGGCTACGTGGTCACCGGCGGTTCCGGCGCGGTGCTCTCGGGGCGCCTGTCCTACTTCCTCGGCCTCGAAGGCCCCGCGGTGACCGTGGACACGGCCTGCTCGTCCTCCCTGGTCGCCCTGCACGAGGCGGTGCACTCGCTGCGCCGCCGGGAGTGCTCCCTGGCCGTGGCCGGTGGCGTCTCCGTGATGTCCACCCCGGTCGCCTTCGTGGAGTTCGCCCGCCAGCGCGGGCTGGCGGCGGACGGCCGCTCGAAGGCGTTCGCCGACTCGGCCGACGGCATGGGCTGGGGCGAGGGCGCGGGCGTGCTGCTGCTGGAGCGGCTCTCCGACGCGCGCCGCAACGGGCACCCGGTGCTCGCCGTGGTGCGCGGCTCGGCGGTCAACCAGGACGGTGCGAGCAACGGCCTCACGGCGCCGAACGGCCCCTCCCAACAGCGGGTGATCCGGGCGGCACTCGCCAACGCGCGGGCCTCGGCCTCGGACGTGGACGTCGTGGAGGCGCACGGCACGGGCACCTCGCTGGGCGACCCGATCGAAGCCGACGCCCTGCTCGCCACCTACGGACAGGTCCGTCCGGCCGACCGGCCCCTGTGGCTGGGCTCGATGAAGTCCAACATCGGCCACACGCAGGCCGCCGCGGGCGTCGCCGGCGTGATCAAGATGGTGCTGGCGATGCGGCACGGCGTGCTCCCGCAGACGCTGCACGCGGCCGAGCGGTCGACGAAGGTGGACTGGTCGGCGGGCGCGGTCGAGCTGCTGACGGAGCGGCGCGCGTGGCCGAAGACCGAAGGACGCCCGCGGCTCGCCGGTGTCTCCTCGTTCGGTGTGAGCGGTACGAACGCGCACGTGATCCTGGAAGAGGCCCCGGCGTACGAGGCCCCGACCGAGCCGGCCGGGGCGCCGGACCCGGACCGCGCGTCCGGTGCCGCGCCCGCGGCCCGGCCCGTCGCACTGCCCGCGCTCCCGTGGGTGGTGTCGGGCCGCGGCGCCGCCGCGCTGCGCGAGCAGGCGGGGCGCCTGCTGGACCGGGTGCGCGACGGCGCAGAGCTGTCCCCCCTGGACGTCGGCCTGTCGCTGGCGTCCGGGCGGGCGGCCCTGGAGAACCGCGCCGTGGTCATCGGGGGCTCGCGCGACGACCTCGTCGCGGGGCTGGGCGCGCTGGCCGAGGGCGGGACGACGGCCCCGGGCGTGGTGGCCGGTCCGGCCACCTCCGGCCCCGGCCGCCGGGTCGCGTTCGTCTTCCCCGGGCAGGGCTCGCAATGGGTCGGCATGGCCCGTGAGCTGTGGGAGTCCTCGCCGGCCTTCGCCGCGCAGATGGACGAGTGCGAGCGGCTGCTGGGCACACTGGTCGACTGGTCGCTGCGCGAAGTGCTCCAAGACCAGGCGCAGTTGGCGCGCGTCGACGTCGTACAGCCCGCACTGTTCTCGATGATGGTGTCGCTGGCCGCGATGTGGCGCGCGGCCGGTGTGCGGCCCTCGGCCGTCGTGGGCCACTCGCAGGGCGAGGTCGCCGCCGCGTACGTGGCCGGCGTGCTGTCCCTGGAGGACGCGCTCCGCGTCGTCGCCCTGCGCAGCCGCGCGCTGCTGGCCATCGCGGGACGCGGCGGGATGCTGTCGATCGTGGCGTCCGAGGAGTGGGTGCGCGAGCAGATCGAGCCCTTCGGCGACGCGATCTCCATCGCCGCCGTGAACGGCCCGAAGGCCGTGGTGATCTCCGGCGACGCCGACGCGCTGACCCGCTTCGGGACCGTCCTGGCCAAGGCCGGCGTCATGCGGTGGATCGTCCCTGGCGTGGACTTCTCCGCACACTCGGCCCATGTCGAGGTGCTGGAGCAGGAGTTGGCGGAGCTGCTGCGCGGCGTCGAGCTGCGCGCGGCCGAGGTGCCCTACTACTCGGCCGTGACTGCGGGGGTCCTCGACACGGCGAAGCTGGACGCCGGCTACTGGTACCGCAACCTGCGCGAGCCGGTCCGCTTCGAGGAGAGCGTGCGCGCGCTGGCGGACGACGGGCACCACGTGTTCGTCGAGATCAGCCCGCACCCCGTCCTGACGATGGGCGTCCTGGAGACGCTGGAGAGCCGCGAGCAGGCCGCGTCCGCCGTCGTGACCAGCACGCTGCGCCGCGACGACGGCGGCCTGGACCGCTTCCTCACCTCGCTGGCCGAGGTGTGGGTCCAGGGCGTGGACGTCGACTGGGCCGCCCTGTTCGAGGGCGCGGGCGCCTCGCGGGTCGAGCTGCCGACGTACGCCTTCCAGCGGCGCCGCTACTGGCTGGACGCCGGAGGCGTCGCGGAGGTCGGGCTGTCGGGCCTGGGCCTGGCCGTGGCGGATCATCCGCTGCTCGGAGCGGCCGTCGCACTGCCCGAGTCCGCCGGCGTGGTGTTCACGGGTCTGCTGTCGCTGCGCACCCACCCGTGGTTGGCCGACCACGCGGTCGCCGGCACGGTGCTGCTGCCGGGGACCGGGTTCGTCGAGCTCGCGGTCCGCGCGGGGGACGAGGTCGGCTGCGACCTGGTCGAGGAGCTCACGCTCCAGGCCCCGCTGCTGCTGCCCGAGAAGGGCGGCCTCCAACTGCGCGTGAGCGTCGCCGGCCCGGACGGCTCCGGCCGGCGCGAGGTCAGCGTCCACTCGAAGCCGCAGGACACCGATTACGACGAGGCGTGGACCTGCCACGCCACCGGCGTGCTGGCGGTCGTCGGGGCCGGGGCCCCCGCCACCGGGGCGTCCGCCCAGGACCTCGCCGTGTGGCCGCCCGCCGGGGCGACCCCGGTCGAGTGCGCCGACGTGTACGAGAGGTTCGCCGAGCTCGGCTACCACTACGGCCCCCTCTTCCAGGGGCTGCGGGCGGCTTGGCGGCGCGGCGACGAGACCTTCGCCGAGATCGCGGTGCCCGAGGAGCGTCAGGCCGAGGCGCAGCGCTTCGGCATACACCCGGCGCTGCTCGACGCCGCGCTGCACGCCGCGGGACTGACCGCAGTGACCGCGCACGCCGAAGGCGACGCCCCCGCACCGCAGGCGCGGCTGCCCTTCGCCTGGCGCGGCGTATCGCTGCAGGCGGCCGGGGCCACGGCCCTGCGGGTGGCCATGAAGCCCACGCCGGGCACGGACGCCGTGTCCCTGACCCTGACGGACGACACCGGCCGCCCGGTCGCCTCGGTGGACTCGCTGGTCATGCGACCGGTGGACACCGAGCGGCTCGGGAAGGCCGGCGACCCGGGACGGCTCCACGACGCGCTCTTCCGCATCGAGTGGGAGCACCGCGCGGTCCCGCACGAGCGGGCCGGCTCGGGCGCCGTCCCGTGGGCCATCGTGGGCGGCGACGCGCTCGGCGCGGCCTCCGCGCTCGGCGACAGCCGTACGGACGTGAAGCCCTTCGAGGACCTCGACTCGCTCGGCGGCGCCTTCGCCGCGGGCGACGCGCTCCCGCCCGTCGTGCTCGTCGACTGCTCCACCGACACCGACACCGACACCGACACCGGCCGGACCGGCGACGACACGGCCGCGGCCGTCCGCGCCGAGCTGCGCAGGGCGCTCGCGCTGACCCGGGCATGGCTGTCCGACGAGCGGTTCGCGGCGGCCGGATCGCGCCTGGTGCTGGTGACGCGCGGTGCGGTGGCGACCGGACCGGACGGAGAGCTGACGGACCTGGCGGCAGCCCCGGTGTGGGGCCTGCTGCGTTCGGCGCAGACCGAGAACCCGGGCCGCTTCGTCCTGGTGGACACCGACGGCGCGCAGGCCTCGTGGGACGCCCTGCCGGGCGCGCTCGCCTGGTCGGCCGCCCAGAACGAGCCGCAGCTCGCCCTGCGGGCGGGCGACGTGCGCGTCCCGCGGCTGGCCCGCGTGAGCGCGCCCGACACGGACACGGCGGACGGCGCTCCCGCCTTCGGGACCGGCACCGTCCTCGTGACCGGTGCGACCGGGACCCTGGGCGGCGCGGTGTCCCGGCACCTGGTGGTCGAGCACGGCGTACGGCACCTGCTGCTGGTGAGCCGCAGCGGTGCGGGCGCCCCGGGCGCCGCCGAACTGGTGGCGGAACTGGAAGCGCTGGGCGCGCGGGTCTCGGTGGCCGCGTGCGACGCGGCCGACCGGGACGCCCTGGCCGGGGTACTGGCGGGCGTCGCGGCCGAGCACCCGCTGACCGCGGTGGTGCACGCCGCGGGCACCCTCGACGACGGCGTCGTCTCCTCCCTCACGCCGGAGCGCCTCGACACGGTGCTGCGTCCCAAGCTGGACGCGGCGATCCACCTGGACGAGCTGACCCGCGACCTGGACCTCTCGGCGTTCGTGCTCTTCTCCTCCGCCTCCGCCGCCTTCGGCAGTCTCGGACAGGCCAACTACGCCGCCGCCAACGCCTTCCTCGACGCGCTGGCCCAGCGGCGGCGCGCGCAGGGCCGACCGGCCCTGGCCCTCGGCTGGGGGTTCTGGGCCCAGACCACCGGTCTGACCGAGAGCCTCACCGACACCGACATCCGCCGGCTGTCGCGCGGCGGCATGACCCCGCTGGCGACCGACCGGGGACTGGAACTCCTCGACGCCGCCCAGCGGTCGGGCGAGAGCGCGCTCCTGCCGATCCAGTTCGACCGCGCCGCGCTGAGCCGCCCGACGAACCCGGACGCCGTTCCGCCGATCATGCGCGGCCTGGTGCGCCTCCCCGCGCGGCGCACCGCCGCGGCGGGCACGGGGGCGGCCACGACGTCGGCGCCGGAGGGGGAGGCCGAGCTGAAGCAGCGGCTGACCGCTCTCGACGAGCCCGGCCGCAGGCACACGCTCCTGTCGCTCGTGCGCAAGGACGCGGCGGCCATCCTCGGCCACCCCACCACGTCCACCGTCGAACCGGACCGCGGATTCATGGAGCTCGGCTTCGACTCGCTCATGGCCGTCGAGTTCCGCAACCGCCTGAACGCGGCCACCGGGCTGCGACTGCCCGTCACCCTCATCTTCGACTACCCCACCCCCGCCGCGCTCGCGACGTACCTCCGTGCGGAGATCGAGCTCGACGAGGACGGCAGCGCGAACGCGGGCCGGGCGGCGGCCTCCATCGCCGCGGAACTGGACCGGATGGAGGGCATGCTCGAAGCCCTCGCCGAGGACGAGGTCAAGCGGCTGGAAGTCATGGTGCGGATGAAGTCCTTCCTCGCCCGGCTCGGCGACGCCGCCGGCGCGTGGTCGGAGCACGACTCCCACGCGGACAGCGACATCGAATCGGCTTCGGACGATGAATTGTTCAGCGCCCTCGAGAACGAGCTGGGGAAATCCTGAAACGAGGCATGTAGGGCCTGGCTGTTTTCTTTTCGCGTCTTCTTATCGCGTCTTTTTTCGCGACATGCACGGGGAGCTGAATTCGAATGTCCAATGAGGACAAACTCCGCACCTATCTCAAACTGGCGACCACGGACCTCCGCCAGGCACGCCGGCGGCTGGAGGAGTTGGAGGCCAAGAACCACGACCCCATCGCGATCGTGGCGATGAGCTGCCGCTATCCCGGCGGCGTCACCTCGCCCGACGAGATGTGGGACCTGGTCGCGAACGGCTCCGACGCCGTCTCGGTCTTCCCCACCGACCGGGGATGGGACGTGGAGAACCTCTACGACCCGGATCCGGACCAGCAGGGGAAGAGCTACACCCGCGAGGGCGGATTCCTCTACGGAGCGGCGGAGTTCGACCCCGAGTTCTTCGGCATGTCGCCCCGCGAGGCACTGGCCACCGATCCCCAGCAGCGACTGCTCCTGGAAACCTCCTGGGAGGCGCTGGAGCGGGCGGGCATCGAACCGAAGTCGCTGCGGGGCAGCCGGACCGGCGTCTTCGCCGGCGTGATGTACAACGACTACGCCGCCCGCATGCAGTCGGCTCCCGAAGGCTTCGAGGGCCACATAGGCAACGGCAGCGCGGGCAGCGTCGCCTCCGGACGGATCTCCTACACGCTGGGCCTCGAAGGCCCCGCGGTGACCGTGGACACGGCGTGCTCGTCGTCGCTGGTCGCGCTGCACCTGGCGGTGCAGTCGCTGCGCACCGGCGAGTGCACGATGGCCCTGGCCGGCGGCGTGGCCATCATGTCGTCCCCCACCATCTTCGTGGAGTTCAGCCGACAGCGGGCCATGTCCCCGGACGGCCGCTGCAAGTCCTTCTCGGACGCGGCGGATGGTGCCGGCTGGGCCGAGGGAGTCGGGATGCTGCTCCTGGAGCGGCTCTCGGACGCCCGGCGCAACGGACACCCCGTGCTGGCCGTCGTACGCGGCTCCGCCGTCAACCAGGACGGCGCGAGCAGCGGGCTCACGGCGCCGAACGGCCCGTCGCAGCAGCGGGTGATCCGGGCCGCGCTGGCGAACGCGGAGGTGTCCGCGGCGGACGTGGACGCGGTGGAGGCGCACGGTACGGGTACGACGCTGGGCGACCCGATCGAGGCGCAGGCGCTGATCGCGACCTACGGCCAGGACCGGCCGGCTGAACGGCCCCTGTACCTCGGCTCGTTGAAGTCCAACATCGGCCACACGCAGGCCGCGGCCGGCGTGGGCGGCGTGATCAAGATGGTGCAGGCGATGCGCAACGGGGTGCTGCCGCAGACCCTGCACGTGGGTGAGCCCTCGTCGAAGGTGGACTGGTCGGCCGGTGCCGTCGAGCTGCTGACGGAATCACGTGAGTGGGTGCCCGGTGCCGATCGGGTCCGTCGTGCGGGTGTGTCCTCGTTCGGCGTGAGCGGTACGAACGCCCACGTCATCCTCGAACAGGCCCCGGAGGCAACGGAGTCGGCCGAGGAGTCGGAGCCCGTGGCGCCGGCGGCGGTGCCGTGGGTGCTGTCGGGCCGGGGTGCCGAGGCGCTGCGCGGCCAGGCCGCGCGCCTGGCGTCGCTCGTCGAGTCCGGCGGTGCGGATCTGTCGCCGGTCGACGTGGGCCTCTCGCTCGCCGCCGGCCGCGCCGCCTTCGACCACCGTGCGGTACTGGTCGCCGGCGACCGGAACGGCCTGACCGCCGCGACGGCCGCGGTGGCGCGCGGCGAGGACGCTCCGGCCGGTGTGGTCACCGGCACCGCTCATGGAGTCCGTGACCGGGTGGTGTTCGTGTTCCCGGGTCAGGGTTCGCAGTGGGCCGGGATGGCGGTGGATCTGTTGGGTTCTTCGCCGGTGTTCGCGGAGCGGATGGCCGAGTGTGGTCGGGCGTTGGCTGAGTTCGTGGACTGGGATCTCCTTGATGTGGTTCGCCAGGTCGCGGGCGTGCCGTCGCTTGAGCGGGTGGATGTGGTCCAGCCCGTTTCGTGGGCGGTGATGGTCTCCCTCGCGGAGCTGTGGCAGTCGTTCGGTGTGAAGCCGTCTGCTGTGGTGGGTCATTCGCAGGGTGAGATCGCCGCGGCTTGTGTCGCGGGTGGGTTGTCCTTGCAGGATGGTGCTCGTGTGGTGGCGCTGCGGTCGCAGGCGATTGCTGGTTCGTTGGCTGGTCTGGGCGGGATGATGTCGGTGGCGTTGCCGCTGGCGGAGGCCGAGTCCCGTCTGGTGCGTTGGGCTGGCCGGCTGGAGGTCGCGGCCCTGAACGGTCCGACCTCGGTCGTCGTTGCCGGTGAGCCGGAGGCGTTGGACGAACTCCAGGCCGAGTGCGAGGCGGAGGGTGTTCGGGCCCGCCGGGTTGCGGTGGATTACGCCTCGCACACCTCTCACGTGGAGCGCATCGAGGACGAGCTCGCCAAGGTGTTGGCGGACGTACAGCCCGTGGCCGCGCGGGTGCCGTTCTTCTCCACGGTGGAGGGGGATTGGCTGGACACGACGGTTCTCGATGCCGGGTATTGGTACCGGAACCTGCGTCAGACGGTCCGTTTCCAGTC
Source organism: Streptomyces sp. NPDC028419 (assembly GCF_055565515.1). NCBI lineage: Bacteria > Bacillati > Actinomycetota > Actinomycetes > Kitasatosporales > Streptomycetaceae > Streptomyces > Streptomyces sp. NPDC028419. The sequence goes on from NZ_JBVHUE010000026.1 coordinate 65,081, forward strand.
GGCTGTGGAGGCGTTGGGTGAGCAGGGCTTCGAGGCGTTCATCGAGGTCAGTGCGCACCCCGTACTGACGATGAGCGTGCAGGACCAGGCGGAGTCTGCCGTGGTGGCGGGCACGTTGCGCCGTGGTGAGGGCGGTCTGGAGCGGTTCTACGCTTCGCTGGCCGAGGTGTGGGTGCAGGGCGTCGAGGTCGACTGGTCGCGGGTGTTCGAGGGGACGGGTGCGTCGCGGGTCGAGCTGCCGACGTACGCGTTCCAGCGGCGCCGGTACTGGCTCGACGCCCCGGTAGTCGCCGAGGCGGTTGTCGACCCGGCGGAGGCCGCCTTCTGGGAAGCGGTCGAGGGCGAGGACCTGACCTCGCTCCTCACGACGCTGGACGTGGCGGGAGACGCGCCGTTCAGCGAGGTCCTGCCCGCGCTGTCGGCGTGGCGGACGGAGCGGCGTCGGGGAGCAGAGACGGATGGCCGTCGCTACGACGTGGTGTGGAAGCCGGTGTCCACGGCCTCGGATCCGGTGCTGAGCGGAACGTGGCTCGTCGTGGTTCCGGCGGGGCTCGCCGAAGACGCCTGGGTGGCGGACCTGGTCCAGGGGCTGGCGACGCGGGGAGCGCGCACCGTCCGGCTGGTGGCCCCTGCTGACGGGGACGCGGCCGCGCCGGCCGGCCTGGCCGGACTGGTGGCGGACGCTCTGGCGGCGGAAACCGGTCCCGTCGCCGGTGTGTTGTCGTTGCTGGCGTTGGATGGTTCGTCGTCGGGTGTGGTGGGTGGTGGTCTGGCGGGTTCGTTGGCTTTGGTGCAGGCGTTGGTCGGTGCTGGGGTCGAGGGGCGTTTGTGGTGTGTGACGCGTGGTGCGGTGGGGGCGGGTGAGCTGGTTTCGGCTCCGGTGCAGGCGCAGGTGTGGGGTTTGGGGCGGGTGGTGGCGTTGGAGCACCCGGAGTTGTGGGGTGGTCTGGTGGATCTGCCGGAGGTTGTGGACGCGCGTGTGGTGGAGCGTTTGTGTGGGGTGTTGTCGGGGGTGGATGGCGAGGATCAGGTCGCGGTGCGGGCTTCTGGGGTTCGTGTGCGGCGTGTGGTGCGTGCGGGGCGGGTGTCGGGGGCCTCGGGTGGTTGGTCGGAGGGTGGGACGGTTTTGGTCACGGGTGGTACGGGTGCGTTGGGCGGGCATGTGGCTCGTTGGTTGGCGGCGCGTGGGGTGGAGCATGTGGTGCTTGTGTCGCGTCGTGGGCCTTCGGCGCCGGGAGTTGATGTTCTTGGTGGCGAGCTGACGGATTTGGGTGTGGGGGTCTCGGTGGTTGCGTGTGATGTGGGTGATCATGGTGAGGTGGCCGGGTTGCTCGCCTCGTTGGGTGAGCGGTCGGCGGTTGGTGAGTTGCCGCCGTTGTCGGGTGTGGTGCATACGGCGGGTGTTCTTGATGATGGTGTGATCGAGTCGTTGACGCCGGAGCGGTTGGCGTTCGTCTTGCGGTCGAAGGCGGATGCTGCGCGGCATCTGGACGAGTTGACGCGGGGTGTGGATCTGTCGTTGTTCGTGATGTTCTCGTCGATGGCGGGGGCGGTGGGTGGCGCTGGTCAGGGTAATTACGCGGCGGCGAACGCGTTCTTGGACGCGTTGGTGGAACAGCGTCGCGGGCTCGGACTCCCCGGCACCTCCATCGCCTGGGGAGGCTGGGCAGGAGACGGCCTCGCGGCGGGGGAGACGCGGGGGAAGTGGGCCCACCGCAGTGGGTTCGAGGCGATGGCACCCGAGGACGCCCTGGCCGCACTGGACCAGGTCCTCGACCGGGGCGACGAGTTCGCCATGGTCGCGGACGTGGACTGGGCACGGTTCGCGTCTTCGTTCACCACCGTCCGCCGCTCGCCGTTGATCTCGGACCTTCCCGAGGTCATGCGCCTCCTGGAGACCTCCGGTGAGGTGTCCGATCCGACCGGAGCCGGTGCGGGCGGATCCTCCTCCGCTTCACTGGGCGAGCGATTGGCGGGACTGTCCCCCGCCGATCGGGCGCACGAGCTGCTCGTGCTCGTACGGACCCACGTGGCACGGGTGTTGGCACACCCGAACGCCGACGCCGTGGATCCCGACCGGGCGTTCAAGGAGCTCGGGTTCGACTCGCTCACCGCGGTCGAGCTGCGCAACAGGCTGAAGGCCGCCACCGGCCTCTCGCTGCCCGCGACGCTCGTCTTCGACTACCCGAGTCCGGCCGCCCTGGCGGACAACCTGCGTACGCGTCTGGTCCCGGAGGTCGAAGGGGACGCCGGGGAGCAGCCCAACGACTCCCGGGTGCGCGAAGCGCTGGCGTCCATTCCGCTCGCCCGGATCCGGGACGCGGGACTGATGGACATCCTGCTGCGGCTGGCGGAGTTCGAGAGCAATGAAGCCCTTTCCGGAGGTGAGGGTGAGCAGGGACCGGTCGACGAGGAGTCGATCGACTCGATGGATGCGGAAGCCCTGCTCCGAATCGCCTTCGAAAATTCTGATGTCTGATCCATGAATTCTTCGAATCGCCTCAAACGTTCCTGAATCGCCTGTACCTGCGTGGAGTTGGCAATGAGTAATACGTCTCCTGAGAAGATTCTTGAAGCGCTGCGCACTTCGCTGAAAGAAACCGAACGCCTCCGCAAGGAGAACCGTCGGATCGCGGCGGCTTCTCGGGAGCCCATTGCCATCGTCGCCATCGGCTGCCGTTTCCCCGGGGGCGTGACGTCCCCCGAGGGACTGTGGTCCCTCCTGGACTCCGGTACCGACGCCGTCTCCGGGTTCCCCACCGACCGCGGCTGGGACGAGGACCTGTACGACCCGGATCCCACGCGCCACGGGAAGACCTACGTGCGCGAGGGCGCCTTCCTTGAGGGCGTCACCGACTTCGACCCCGGCTTCTTCGGCATCTCGCCGCGCGAGGCACTGGCGATGGACCCCCAGCACCGGTTGCTGCTGGAGACGTCATGGGAGGCCCTGGAGCGGGCCGGCATCTCGCCGCAGTCGCTCAAGGGAAGTCGTACCGGCGTCTTCGCCGGTACGAACGGTTCGGATTACGGCGCCCTGTTGCAGCAGACCCCCGAGGGGCTCGAAGGCTACCTGGGCACCGGCAGGTCCGGAGCGGTGCTGTCCGGTCGGGTCTCGTACTTCCTGGGCCTCGAAGGCCCCGCGGTGACCGTGGACACGGCCTGCTCGTCGTCCCTGGTGACCCTGCACCTGGCCGCCCAGTCCCTCCGCAACGACGAGTGCACGCTCGCGCTCGCCGGCGGCGTGACCCTGATGACCACCCCCGGCGCGTTCGTGGAGTTCAGTCGACAGGGCGCCCTGTCGCCGAGCGGGCGCTGCCGACCGTTCTCCGACGACGCGGACGGCACGGCGTGGGGCGAGGGCGCCGGAGTCCTGGTGCTGGAGCGGCTGTCGGACGCCCGGCGCAACGGTCACCCCGTGTTGGCGGTTGTGCGTGGTTCCGCGGTGAACCAGGACGGTGCGAGCAACGGTCTGACCGCGCCGAACGGTCCCTCGCAGCAGCGCGTGATCCGCGCGGCCCTGGCCGATGCCCGGGTCTCCGCGGCGGACGTGGACGCGGTGGAGGCGCACGGCACCGGCACGACGCTGGGCGACCCGATCGAGGCGCAGGCGCTGCTGGCGACCTACGGCCAGGACCGGCCGGCCGAACGGCCCCTGTACCTGGGTTCGTTGAAGTCCAACATCGGACACTCCGCGGCCGCCGCCGGAGTGGGCGGTGTGATCAAGATGGTGTTGGCCATGCGGCACGGCGTACTGCCGCGGTCGCTGCACGTCGGCGAGCCGTCGTCCGAGGTCGACTGGTCCGCGGGTGCGGTCGAGGTCCTCGCCGAGGCGCGGGCGTGGCCGGCGGTCGAGGGGCGTCCGCGTCGTGCGGGCGTCTCCTCCTTCGGCGTGAGCGGTACGAACGCCCACGTCATCATCGAGCAGGCCCCGGAGCTCGACGCAGCGCCCGAGGCGGCGCCGCCGGTCGCGGTTCCGGCGGTGGTGCCGTGGGTGCTCTCCGGGCGCGGGGCCGAGGGGCTGCGCGGGCAGGCGGCGGGGCTGTCGTCGCGCGTCGAGGGCGATGCGGACCTGTCCCCGCTGGACGTGGGCTGGTCGTTGGCGGCCGGGCGCGCCGCATTCGAGAACCGCGCCGTGGTGATCGGTGGTGGGCGTGAGGAACTGGTGTCCGGGGCCGCCGCGTTGGCGCGCGGTGAGTCGGTCCCGGGTGTGGTGGCGGGTCCGGGCGCCGTGGCGGGTGGCGGTCGGGTGGCCGTGTTGTTCTCGGGTCAGGGTTCGCAGCGGGTCGGTATGGGGCGGGAGTTGTACGAGCGGTTCCCCGTCTTCGCGGGGGCGTTCGATGAGGTCTGTGCGGTGCTGGACCGGGAGTTGTCCGGTCATGTGAGGGGTGGGGTGCGCGAGGTCGTCTTCGGTGAGGGCGGTGCTGAAGGGGCCCTGGACGAGACGGTGTTCACCCAGGCGGGCTTGTTCGCCGTGGAGTGGGCGCTCTTCCGGCTGATCGAGTCGTGGGGTGTGCGCCCCGAGTTCGTGGGGGGCCACTCCATCGGTGAGCTGGTCGCCGCCTGTGTGGCCGGTGTGTGGTCACTGGAGGACGCGGCCCGCCTGGTGGCCGCGCGCGGTCGTCTCATGCAGGCGTTGCCCGCGGGTGGCGCGATGGCGGCCGTGCAGGCGTCCGAGGACGACGTCGTCGAGCTGCTGGCCGGCTACGGCTCGCGGGTGTCGATCGCCGCGGTGAACGGTCCGTCCTCGGTCGTGGTCTCCGGTGACGAGGACGCCGTGATCGAGGTGGCTGCGGCGCTCAAGGCCCAGGGTCGCAAGACGAAGCGGCTGGTGGTCTCGCACGCGTTCCATTCGCCGCGGATGGACGCGATGTTGGACGAGTTCCACGAGGTCGCGAAGGGTTTGACATACGGGCCTCCGCGGATGCCGGTGGTCTCGAACGTGACGGGTACGGTGGCGACGCCGGATGAGTTGTGTTCGCCGGAGTACTGGGTGCGGCACGTGCGCGGAGCGGTTCGCTTCGCGGACGGCGCCCAGGCGCTCAGGACTCAAGGCGTTTCCGTATTCGTCGAGTTGGGTCCTGAGGGGGTGCTGAGCGCGATGGGAGCGGAGTGTGTGCCGGACGGCGTGTTCGTCCCCCTGCTGCGCTCGGGTCGCGGCGAGGAACGCTCGTTCGTCGCCGGTGTGGCGCGTGCGTGGACGCACGGCGTCGCCGTCGACTGGGCCCAGGCGTTCTCGGGCACGGGCGCGTCCCGGGTGGACCTGCCGACGTACGCCTTCCAGCGCCAGCGCTACTGGCTGGAGAACGGCCCGCGGAGCGGGGGCGACGTGACCTCCGTCGGCCTGACCTCCGCAGACCACCCCCTGCTCGGTGCGGCCGTGGACATCGCGGGACGGGACGGGGTCATCTACACCGCCCGGCTGTCGCTGAAGACGCAGCCGTGGCTGGCGGACCACCGCATCGGTGACGTGGTCGTCCTCCCCGGATCGGCGCTCGTCGACATGCTCACCCATGTGGGCGAGGACGTGAACGCCCCGGTCGTCGACGAGCTCGACATCTGCGCACCGATCACCTTCCCCGCCGCGGGCAGCACGACGATCCAGCTGAGCGTGGACGCCCCCGACACCCCCGACACCCCCGATGCCCCCGACGCCGACGAGCGGGGCCGGTCGGTGCGGGTCCACTCCCGGACCGACCAGGACGACTGGACCGAGCACGCCACCGCCACGCTGGCCGTCCGGGACGGCGCGTGGGACGAGAGCGAGGCGCACACCGCCTCGGACCTCACCTCCTGGCCGCCGCGGAACGCGGTCGAAAGGACGGACCTGACACTCCCCGGCGTACGGGCGGTGTGGGAGGCCGAGGGCACGGCGTACGCGGAGCTGTGCCTGCCCGAGTCCGCCGAGAGCGGTGACTCCGATCGGTACGGGGTCCACCCGGCGGTCCTGGAGACGGCACTGCGGCTGACCGTGCGGCTCGGCCTCGTACCCGACCTCTCCGGCATCCTCGACCCCGACGCGAGCTGCCTGGCGCACGCGTGGTCCACCGTACGGGCGTACGCGAAGGGCGCGAGCGCGCTGCGCGTACGGCTCACGCCCACGGGCACGGACACCGTGGCCATCAGCGCCGCGGACGACACCGGGGCTCCGGTGCTCGACGTCGGCGCGGTCGCCCTGCGCACCTTCTCCCCGCAGGCACTGCCCACCGACCACCCCTACGGCCGGGACGCCCTGTTCGAGGTCGAATGGGTGCGGGCCGCGAGCCGCTCGGCAGCGGCCGCGGACGACCGGTGCTCGTACGACGACCTGGCCGACGGCCGGACGGTACCGCCCGTAGTCGTCCTCGAACCCGGGGCCGGCGATCCGGAGCGCTCCCTGCCCGAGCGGGTGCACGCCGTCGGGCAGCACGTCCTGGAGGTCCTCCAGCAGTGGCTGGCCGACCCGAAGGCGGCCTCGTCCCGTCTGATCGTGGCCACCGCGACGTCGCCCGGAACGAACGACGAGCTCGTGGCCGAGTCCATCCGCGGTCTCGTGCGCTCCGCCCAGTCGGAGAACCCGGGACGGTTCGTCCTGCTGGAAGCCGACCGGCTCGACGAGGAGACGCTCCGTACGGGCCTGGCCGCGGCAGGGCCGGACGAGCCGCGGATCGCGGTCCGCGAGGGACGTGCCCACGTCCCCCGCCTGCGCCGCGCCGTGGCGCCCGCCCGGTCCGCCACCGAGCTGCGCCTCGCCGACGGGGCGGTGCTGGTGACCGGCGCGACCGGGGGACTGGGGCGCTTGGTGACCCGGCACCTCGTCGACACCCACGGCGTGACCGAGCTGGTGCTGGTGTCCCGCTCCGGCCGGGACGAGCGGTGGGCCGACGAACTGGCCGCGCTGGGCGTCTCCGTACGGATGGTCGCCGCCGACGTCGCCGACCGCGAGGCCATGGCGGACGTCGTGGGTTCGCTCGGCGACCGGCTGGTCGGCGTCGTCCACACCGCCGGCATCGTCGACGACGCGGTGGTCGCCACCATGGAGGAGGGGCAGTGGCACGCGGTGCTGCGGCCCAAGGTCGACGCGGCCTGGCACCTCCACGAACTGACGGCCGGCCTGGACCTGCGCGCCTTCGCCCTCTTCTCCGCGGCCGCCTCGCCCTTCGGCGGCGCGGGACAGGGCAACTACGCGGCGGCCAACGCCTTCCTCGACGCCCTGGCCGCACACCGCCACACCCTCGGACTGCCCGCCGTCTCCCTCGCCTGGGGACTGTGGGGACCCGAGCTCGGCGGCATGGGCGGACGGCTGGGCGACACCGACCTCACCCGGATGGCACGCCTCGGCATCCTGCCCATCTCCGCCGAGCAGGGCCTGGCCCTGTTCGACGCGGGCCTCGTCAGCGCACGGCCGACACTCGTCCCCGTACGCCTCGACCTGCCCGCCCTCCGCGACAACGGCCAGACGCCCGCCCTGCTGCGCAGCCTGGTGCCGTCCCCGGTCCGGCGCGCGGTGACCAGGGGCGACGCCGCGGCGAGCACCCGCACGGGAACCCCGGCGGACGCCCTCGTCGACCAGCTGACCGGACTGGCTCCGGCCGACCGGCACAAGCACCTGCTCGACCTCGTGCGCGACAGCGCAGCGACGGTGCTGGGCTACGCCTCGGCCCACGCCATCGACGCCAACCGGCCCTTCAAGGACGTCGGATTCGACTCCCTGACCGCCGTCGAACTGCGCAATCACCTCGCCGCCTCGACCGGTCTCGCACTCTCGGCCACGCTGGTCTTCGACTACGCGACGCCCACCGTACTCGCGCAGCACCTGAGCACCGAACTCCCCGGCGGGGCGGACGGCGACGCCGCTGCGGGGCGGGCCGCGGACGGTTCCCCGTCGGCGCCGGCCGCCGCGACGGACGACGATCCGATCGTCATCGTCGGAATGGGCTGCCGATTCCCCGGCGGCGCGAACTCCCCCGAGACGCTCTGGCAGTTGCTGGCCTCCGGCGGGGACGCGGTGACCGAGTTCCCGCAGGACCGTGGTTGGGACATGGCGACCCTGTTCGACCCCGATCCCGACCGCATCGGCAAGAGCTACGTCCGGGAGGGCTCCTTCCTGGAGGGCGTGGCCGACTTCGACCCCGGGTTCTTCGGCATCGCACCGCGCGAGGCCCTCGCCATGGACCCGCAGCAGCGGTTGCTCCTGGAGACCTCGTGGGAGGCGATCGAACGGGCCGGCATCGACCCGTCCACGCTGCGCGGCAGCCGGACCGGTGTCTTCGCCGGAACGAACGGCCAGGACTACAGCGCCCTGTTGTTCCGCTCGCCCAACGAGTCGGACGGCTACCTCGCCACCGGAATCTCCGCCAGCGTGGTGTCCGGCCGCCTCTCCTACACCTTCGGCCTCGAAGGCCCGGCGGTGTCGGTGGACACCGCTTGCTCCTCCTCCCTGGTCACCCTGCACCTGGCCGCCCAGGCGCTGCGTGCGGGGGAGTGCACGCTCGCCCTGGCGGGTGGTGTCACGGTCATGTCCACTCCGGGCCTGTTCGTGGAGTTCAGCCGCCAGCGGGCCCTCTCGTCAGACGGCCGCTGCAGGCCGTTCTCCGACGACGCGAACGGCACGGGCTGGGGCGAAGGCGCCGGCATGGTGTTGCTGGAGCGGCTGTCGGACGCCCGGCGCAACGGTCACCCCGTGTTGGCGGTGGTGCGTGGTTCCGCGGTGAACCAGGACGGTGCGAGCAACGGTCTGACCGCGCCGAACGGTCCGGCGCAGCAGCGGGTGATCCGGGCCGCGTTGGCGAGTGCGGGTGTGTCCGCGGCCGATGTGGACGTGGTCGAGGCGCACGGTACGGCGACGACGCTGGGCGACCCGATCGAGGCGCAGGCGCTGCTGGCGACGTACGGACAGAACCGTCCGGCCGAACGGCCGCTGTATCTCGGTTCGTTGAAGTCGAACATCGGTCATACGCAGGCCGCCGCGGGTGTGGCCGGTGTGATCAAGATGGTGCAGGCGCTGCGGCACGGGATCATGCCGGAGTCGCTGCACGTGGGTGAGCGGTCGTCGAAGGTGGATTGGTCGGCGGGTGCGGTCGAGTTGCTGAGCGAGGCGCGCGAGTGGGTGCCCGGTGCGGCTGACCAGGTCCGTCGTGCGGGTGTGTCGTCGTTCGGTGTGAGCGGTACGAACGCCCACGTGATCCTTGAGCAGGCCCCTGAGGTTGAGGTCGCCGAGGTCCCCGAGTCCGTCGCGCCGGTGACGGTGCCGTGGGTGGTGTCCGGCCGTGGGGCCGAGGCCGTGCGGGATCAGGCTGGTCGGCTCCTGTCGCTCGTCGAGTCCGGCGATGCGGGTCTGTCGCCGGTGGACGTGGGGTGGTCGTTGGCCGCGGGGCGGGCGGAGTTCGAGAACCGTGCCGTGGTGATCGGTGGTGGCCTCGGTGAACTCGCTTCTGGTGTAGGCGCGTTGAGTGAGGGTCTGCCGGCTTCGGGTCTGGTGGAGGGTGTGGTTTCGGGGTCCGGTGGCCGGGTGGTGTTCGTGTTCCCGGGTCAGGGTTCGCAGTGGGCCGGCATGGCGGTGGATCTGCTGGATTCCTCGCCGGTGTTCGCGGCGCGGATGGCCGAGGCTGGTCGAGCGCTGGCTGAGTTCGTGGACTGGGATCTGCTCGATGTGGTTCGCCAGGTCGAGGGCGTGCCGTCGCTTGAGCGGGTGGACGTGGTCCAGCCCGTCTCCTGGGCGGTGATGGTTTCCCTCGCGGAGCTGTGGCAGTCCTTCGGTGTGAAGCCTTCCGCCGTGGTGGGTCATTCGCAGGGCGAGATCGCCGCGGCCTGCGTCGCGGGCGGGCTGTCTTTGCGGGATGGTGCTCGTGTGGTGGCGCTGCGTTCGCAGGCGATCGCGGGAAGCCTGGCTGGGTTCGGCGGGATGATGTCGGTGGCGTTGCCGCTGGCGGAGGTCGAGTCTCGTCTGGTGCGTTGGGAGGGTCGGCTTGAGGTCGCGGCCCTGAACGGTCCGACCTCGGTCGTCGTCGCCGGTGAGCCGGAGGCGTTGGACGAGCTCCAGGCGGAGTGCGAGGCGGAGGGTGTTCGGGCTCGCCGGGTTGCGGTGGATTACGCCTCGCACACCTCTCACGTGGAGCGCATCGAGGACGAGCTGGCCAAGGTGTTGGCGGACGTGCAGCCCGTGGCTGCGCGGGTTCCGTTCTTCTCCACGGTGGAGGGTGACTGGCTGGACACGACGGTTCTCGATGCCGGGTATTGGTACCGCAATCTGCGCCAGACGGTCCGCTTCCAGGGCGCGATCGAGGACTTGGTCGCACAAGGTCACGGCACCTTCATCGAGGTCAGCGCACACCCCGTACTGACCATGAGCGTCCAGGACCAGGCCGAATCCGCAGTCGTGGCGGGCACGCTGCGCCGCAATGACGGCGGCCTGGATCGCTTCTACGCCTCGCTCGCCGAGGTATGGGTCCAGGGCGTCGAGGTCGACTGGGCGCGGGTGTTCCAGGGGACGGGTGCGGCGCGGGTCGAGCTGCCGACGTACGCGTTCCAGCGGCGCCGGTACTGGCTCGACGCCGGTACCGCCGTCACCGGCGACATGGCCTCGGTGGGTCTGCTGCCCGCCGACCACCCCTTCCTCGGCGCCGCGATCGAGCTGCCCGGCTCGGACGGGATCGTCCTCACCGGACGGCTGTCGGCGCAGGCACACACCTGGCTGCCGGCACAGGGCGCGGAAGGGGCCGGGCCGCTGCCCGCGACGGCGTTCGTGGAGATGGCGCTGAGGGCCGGCGACGAGGTCGGCTGCGACGTGGTCGACGAGCTGACGCTCCGGGCGCCCCTCGTACTGCCCGGGCAGGGCGGTGTCCAACTCCGGGTGCGAGCCGCGGAGCCGGACTGGACGGGGCGCCGCAAGTTCAGCGTCCATTCGCGGACCGAGGCCGGATCGACCGACGCGCCGTGGGTGTGCCACGCCACGGGCGTGCTGGCGACCGGCGACGGGTCGGCGCCGGCATGGGACCTGGTGTCCTGGCCGCCGGCAGGAGCCGTGGCAGTGGAGAACGAGGAGCTGGACGGCCTCTGGCAGGGGGCCGACGGTGACGTGTTCGCCGAGGTGAGCCTGCCCGGAGCGGACGAGCAGCAAGGGGAGGCGGCCCGCTACGGTCTGCACCCGGCGCTCTTCGACGCCGCCCTGGACGCCGCTCGGGTCCTCGCGGGCGCGGGGGAGGAGATGGGCGCGAACGGATCGTGGCTCCCCTCCTCCTGGCAGGGTGTCGCGCTGCACGCCGTCGGCGCCGCGGCGCTGCGGGTGCGGATCACCGGCACCGGACGACTCGGCGTGTTCTCGGTCGCCTTGGCCGATGCGGCCGGTGCCCCCGTGGCGTCGGTCGAGGCGCTCGCGCTGACCCCGCCGGACGGGGCAGGGACCGGTGGTGACGCCACGGCCCCTCAGGGGGAGTCGGGGCGGCCCGCCACGCGTCGCAGCGGGCCCCGGCGGACCGCCGCAGCGGTCGGTGCGACCGGCACCGGCGGTGGAACTGACCTGCGGCGGCGGCTGGCCGGGCTCGCGGACGCGGACCAGATCCAGCTGCTGTCCGACCTGGTGCGTGCCGAGACGGCCGTGGTCCTGGGGCACCCCGGGCCCGAGACCGTGGACCTCCACCGGGGGTTCTTCGAGCAGGGCTTCAACTCGCTGATGTCGGTGGACCTGCGCAACCGGCTCGGTGCGCGGACCGGGCTGCGCCTGCCGACCGGCTTCCTCTTCGAGTACACGAAGCCGACGTCGGTGGTCGCCCACCTGCAGAAGGTGCTGACCGCCCCCGACGCGTCCGACACCTCGTCCGGCCCGGCGAGCCCCGGTACGCGGGCCCCGGCGCCGGCCGGAGGCATCGAGGCGATGTTCCGTCAGGCGCACGCCAGCGGGCAGCACACGGCGGGCAACGAGCTGATCATGGCGGCGTCGAGCCTTCGGGCCGCCTTCGACAGCGGGTCGGCCGCCGAGCACCTGCCGGAGCCCGTGCGGCTGGCCGTCGGGCCGGCGCGGCCCACGCTGTTCTGCCTCCCCGCCGTGGTGGCGACCGCGGGCCCCCAGCAGTACACCCGCTTCGCCGAGCACTTCCGTGACCGGCGCGACGTGACGGTCGTACCGCAGCCCGGATACCTGGAGGGCGAGAGCATTCCGGCCGACATGGCGGCGCTCGTCGAACTCCACGCCCAGGCACTGGTGCGGGCGGCCGGGGACGATCCGTTCGTGCTCGTGGGCCACTCCGCCGGCGGTCAGATCGCCCACGCCGTCACCGCGCACCTGGAGGAACTCGGCACCGCTCCCGCGGCGTTGGTCCTGCTGGACGTGCCCTGGCCCGACGACGACGAGGTCAACAACGACGTCGGCGTGGCGATGCTGGGCGTGGTCTTCGACCGCGAGGCGAAGCTGGGCGGCGGCATCATGAACGACACCCGGCTGAGTGCCATGGGCGGATACCACCGGATCCTCGGTGGCTGGCGCCCCGAGCCCATCAAGACGCCCACGCTGCTCGTCCGTGCCACCGAGCCGATGTGGACCGCCTCCGGCGACCCGGAGCAGGCGCACGTGCTGCACATCGACTGGAAGCTGGAGCACACCGCCAGGGAAGTGGCGAGCGACCACTTCGGCATCGTGGAAGAGCACGCGGAAGCCACGGCGCGCGTCGTGGAGGCATGGCTCGACGACATGGCCTGAGGGTTCGTTTCGACGCCGGCCAACAGTAAGAGAATTCCTTTCGATCGCCGGTCCTCGACCGTCGATCTCTGACCTCTGACCTCTGATCTTTGTCTGATCTTTGATCGCACATTCGCACATTCGCGTATTCCGCATGTGCGCGGACGCGTGAATTCGTGCAGTGAACTGGAGACATTCCCTTGAAGAAGCACATAGCCGTACTCGGCGCCCCCTACCAGGGACACGTGAACCCCACCCTCGCGGTGGTCGCCGACCTGGTGGGACGAGGACACCGGATCACGTACATCACGACGGAGCAGTTCTCCGGAGCGGTGTCGGCGGCCGGCGCCAAGGTCGTCACGTACGAATCGGTCTGGCCCGCCAACCGCAGCGTGCCGGCGGAGATGACGGCCGAAGAAATGGTGAAGGGTCCGCTCCAGCTCCTCCGGGAGAACATCGCGGTCGCGACCGCCGCCGAGGGCGAACTCGCCGCGGACCTGCCCGATCTCGTGCTGTACGACACGCTCATGAACTTCGGCGCGCGCGCCCTCGCCGAGAAGTGGGAGACGCCGGCCGCGCAGATCATTCCGCTGCTCGCGTCGAACGAGCACTTCTCGGTGATCCAGGCGCTGTCGGAGGAATTCCCCGCCATCGACCCGCAGCACCCGGCGCTGGTCGAATTCGGCATGAAGCTCGTCGAGTTCCGGGCCGGACACGGCCTGCCCGCACCGGGCCCCGGTGACTTCCTCGCCGCGTCGGAGGACCTCAACCTGGTCTGCGTCGCCGCGGACTTCCAGCCCGCCGCCGAGACCTTCGACGACCGCTACGTCTTCGTCGGCCCCGGCCTCGCCGCCCCGGAGACCCGGCCGACGTGGACCCCGCCGCAGGGCGGTGCGCCCGTGCTGCTGATCGCACTCGGCACGCTCTTCAACGAGCGTCCGGACTTCTACCGCGCGTGCGCCGAGGCGTTCGCGGACCTGCCCTGGCACGTGGTGATGGCGACCGGCGACCACGTCGACCCGTCGGACCTCGGTGACCTGCCCGCCCACTTCGAGGTGCACCGGCAGGTGCCGCAGCTCGCCGTGCTGGAGCACGCCGACGTCTTCGTGACGCACGCGGGCATCCGCAGCACGATGGAGTCGCTCGCCGCCGGTACGCCCCTGGTGGCCGTCGCGCAGTCGGTGGAGCTGGACTTCAACGCGCGCCGCATCGCCGACCTGGGCATCGGTGTCCGGATCGCCCGCCAGGAGGTCACCCCCGAGGCCCTTCGCGCGGCCGTGCTCAAGGCGGCCGGGGACGCGGAGATCCAGCAGCGGGTGGCCGACATGGCGGAGCGGGTCCGTGCGGCCGGCGGCGCGACCCGCGCCGCCGACGAGATCGAGGCGTACCTTGCTCGGCGCTGACATGGCCCCGGACTACTGGGCCGACCGGACCGTCATGGTCACCGGCGGGCTCGGCTTCGTGGGCTCGCACGTCGTCGAGGAGCTGCTCGGCCGGGGCGCGCGCGTCCTGTGCCTGTACCGCACCGACAAGCCGGACGTGCGGGCCGAGTTACCCGCGACCGAGGCCCTGTCGATGGCGTGCGTCGACATCCTCGACTACGACGCGCTGCTGGCCGCCGCCGAGACGGTGCCGCACATCGACGCCGTCATCAACTGCGCCACCCTCGACGGCAACATGGCCTTCCTGCTGGAGCACTCGGGCCGGATGTTCGACGAGAACGTGCGCATGGTCTCCAACGTGCTGCAACTGGCCCGTCACTGCAAGACGCAGGACGTGGTGCTCATCAGCTCGGCCGAGATCTACTCGTACGAGAGCGAAGAGCCGGCGCGGGAAGAGGACGACCACCGCCGGCACATGGAGTTCTCGCCCAACGGCTACCGGATGTCGAAGATGTTCACCGAAGTGGCCGCGGATCTCCACCGCGAGCAGTTCGGAATGCGCATCTACACGCCCCGCCCCACCAATGTGTACGGCCCGCGGGACGATTTCGGTACGACCACCAATCACGTCATTCCGAACATGCTGATGAAATTGGTGTCCGGTGAGGACGTCGAAATCTGGGGCGACGGAAGTCAGACCCGGACCTTCATACACGTCAACGATCTCGTGCGCGCGATCTTGTGTATGGTTCAGTCCGCGGAGCACACCACGCTCAACATCGGTACTCCGGAATCCATTTCGATCCGCGATCTGGCCCATCTTCTGGCCGCGGCGACCGGGCGCGCGAACGGCGTCCGCTTCGATCTGGACAAGCCGGTGGGAGCAGCCCGCCGCGCGCTCGACCTCGAAAGATTCCACAGCGTCGTCGATTTCACTCCGCGGTCCTTGAAGAGCGGCATAGCCGACACAGTCCAGTGGTACCAAAAGAACTTGCAGAGGGTCCGATGAAGGTTTCATTGCAGACGTTCGGGACGCGAGGCGACGTCCATCCCTTCGTGGCGCTGGGGATCGGGATGCGCGAGCGCGGGCACGACGTGTCCGTGGCCACGTCCGTGGACTTCCAGCCGATGGTGGAAGAGGCCGGGCTGGAATTCCGGGAGATTCCCGGCAACAGCGCCGACTACTTCGCGGCCCCCGCCGTCATCAAGGCGATCCGCAAGAGCCCGTCGTCGATCCGTACGGCGATGGCCATGGAGCGTCCCACGATGGACGAGGTGACGAACTCCCTGGAGAAGATGCAGGAGGCGGCGGAGGGCGCCGACTTCCTGCTCACCTCACTGATCCCGCGCGGCGCGGGTTACGCCGGCCCCGGGCTACCGTGGGGCACCGTCTCCTGGTGGCCGATCACCGAGACCCGCGAGTTCCGCGCGTACAAGACGCCGGACCTGCCGCTGGGCCCGGCGTACACCAAGCTCACCCACACCCTGTCCGCGCAGATGGAATGGGCCTGGCAGCGTCCCGCGGTCAACAAGCTCCGCGCCCGCCAGGGCCTGTCGCCGGTGAAGAAGTCGCCCGTCGGCCGGCTCGGCGTCGACCAGCCCATCCTCTATCCCTACAGCCCGGCCTTCATGCCCCCGCCGGCCGACTGGCCCGCGCACGCGCACGTCACCGGCTACTGGGTCCGGGAACGCCCCGACCAGGAACCCCCGGCCGGCCTGGCCGACTTCATCGACGGCGGCTCGAAGCCGCTGGTGCTCGCCCTCGGCAGCGCCTGGCCCGTGTACGGCGAGGAGACCTTCGCCCTGGTGCGCGACGCCGTGCGGCATGCCAAGCGCCGGCTGATCGTGGTCGGGGGGCCGGAGGGCACCGAGTCCGACGACGTGTTCCGGGTGCAGGAGGTCGACTACGGCTGGCTCTTCCCGAAGGTGGCCGCCGTCATCCACGGCGCCTCGTTCGGTACGACGGCCGACGTGCTGCGCGCCGGCGTTCCCCACGTGACCCTGCCCTGCTGGGCCGACGGCCCCTACTGGGCGGACCGGATCGCCGAACTGGGCCTCTCCGCACCGCCGGTGCCGTTCCAGAAGATGACCGCCGAGAAGCTGCGTCACGCCGTCGCCACCGTGATCGGCGACCCCGGCCTGGCCGAGCGCGCCGCCGCGATCGGGGAGCGCGTGCGCGCCGACCGGGGCGTCGAGACGGCCTGCGACGTCATCGAGACCTGGGGCAACGAGGCGCTCTGACAGCGCCGTTCCCGCACCCCCTTTCACCACGCCTTGGAGGCTGACCCACCCATGACCACGTACGTCTGGGACTACCTGCCGGAATACCACCAGGAACGCAAGGACATCCTCGACGCGGTCGAGACGGTCTTCGACTCGGGCCAGCTGGTGCTCGGCGCGAGCGTCCGCGGCTTCGAGGAGGAGTTCGCCGCCCACCACGGCGTCCGCCACTGCACCGGCGTGGACAACGGCACCAACGCCATCAAGCTCGCCCTCCAGGCGGTCGGTGTGGGCCCCGGCGACGAGGTGATCACCGTGTCCAACACGGCCGCCCCGACCGTGCTCGCCATCGACGGCGCCGGCGCCACCCCCGTCTTCGTCGACGTCAGGGCCGACGACTTCCTGATGGACACCGACCAGGTCGCCGCCGCCATCACCCCCCGCACCAAGGCCCTCCTGCCGGTGCACCTGTACGGCCAGTGCGTGGACATGGCGCCCCTGGAGGCCCTCGCCGCCGAGCACGGCCTCGCCCTCGTCGAGGACTGCGCGCAGGCGCACGGCGCCCGTCACCACGGCAAGATCGCCGGCTCGATGGGCGACGCCGCCGCCTTCTCCTTCTACCCGACGAAGGTCCTGGGGGCCTACGGCGACGGCGGCGCGGTCCTCACCAACGACGACGACGTCGACCTCGCCATGCGGCGGCTGCGCTACTACGGCATGGACAAGGTCTACTACGTCGTCCAGACCCCCGGCCACAACAGCCGACTGGACGAGGTGCAGGCGGAGATCCTGCGGCGCAAGCTCACCCGCCTCGAGGACTACGTCGAGGGGCGCCGCGCCATCGCCCGCCGCTACGAGGAGGAACTCGCCGACCTCACCGGCCCGGGCGGCCTGCTGCTGCCCAAGGTCAACCCCGGGAACGAGCACGTCTACTACGTGTACGTGGTCCGCCACCCGCGGCGCGACGAGATCATCGAGCGCCTCAAGAGCGAGCACGACATCTCGCTCAACATCAGCTACCCGTGGCCGGTGCACACCATGACCGGCTTCGAGCACCTCGGATACGGCAAGGGGTCCCTGCCGGTCACCGAGGCGCTGGCCGGGGAGATCTTCTCGCTGCCCATGTACCCGTCGCTGCCCGCGGACCTCCAGAGCACCGTCATCGGTGCCCTGCGCGACGTCCTCACGACCCTCTGAGAAGGAGTCACCGGTGAAAGCGCTGGTACTGTCCGGCGGCATGGGGCTGCGGCTACGGCCGTTCAGCCACTCCCTGCCCAAGCAACTGATCCCGCTCGCCAACAAGCCCGTCCTGGTGCACGTCATCGAGGCGCTCAAGTCCCTCGACGTCACCGAGATCGGCATCGTGGTCGGCGAACGCCCCGAGAAGATCGCCGCGGTCCTCGGCGACGGCGCCGAGCTGGGCGTACGACTCACCTACATCCAGCAGGACGAACCGCTCGGCCTCGCCCACTGCGTCGCCATCGCCCGCGACTTCCTGGGCGACGACGACTTCGTCATGTACCTCGGCGACAACGTCCTCACCAACGGCGTCGTCGAGATCGCCCGGGAGTTCCGCGCCCAGCGCCCCACCGCCCAACTGGTGGTGCACCAGGTGGCCGACCCGCGTGCGTTCGGTGTCGCCGAGGTCGACGAGGACGGGCGCGTGCTGCGCCTCGTCGAGAAGCCCGAGGACCCGGCCAGCGACCTGGCGCTCGTCGGCGTCTACTTCTTCACCCCGGCCATCCACGAGGCCGTGGCCGCCATCGGCGCCAGCGCCCGCGGCGAGCTGGAGATCACCGACGCCATCCAATGGCTGGTGGAGAGCGGAGCCGACGTACGGGCCCGCACCTACACCGGCTACTGGAAGGACGCCGGTCGCATCGACGACGTCCTGGCCTGCAACCGCGAACTCCTCGACGGGATCAAGCCCTCCGTGGAGGGGGAGGTCGACTCGGAGAGCGAGCTGATCGGCGCGGTCGTGGTCGAGGCGGGCGCCCGCATCGTCCGCTCGCAGATCATCGGTCCCGCGGTGGTCGGCGCCGGGGCCCTGATCGAGGGCAGCTCCATCGGCCCGCACACCTCCATCGGCGCGGACTGCGTGCTGCGCGGGACCGAGGTCAGCGACACGATCGTGCTGGCCCGTGCGAGCGTCGAGGGCGTCCGGTCCATCCGCGGCTCGGTCATCGGCCGGGAGGCCAACGTCACGGCGGCGAGCGCCGACGGCTCCCACCGACTGATCGTCGGGGACCACGCGAGCGTGGAGGTGGCCGCGTGAAGCTCCTGGTGACCGGCGGCGCCGGCTTCATCGGGTCCTGTTACGTGCGCACCCTGCTCGACGGCGGCTACGCCGGGTACGAGGACGCCCACGTCACCGTCCTGGACAAGCTGACCTACGCCGGCGACCGGACCAACCTCCCCGCCCGGCACGAGCGGTTGACGTTCGTCGAGGGCGACGTCTGCGACCAGGAGCTGCTGCGGGACCTGCTGCCCGGACACGACGCCGTGCTGCACTTCGCGGCCGAGTCGCACGTGGACCGTTCCATCGCGGACCCGTCCGTCTTCGTCCGCACGAACGTCGTGGGCACGCAGAACCTGCTGGAGGCGTGCCTGCGCACGGGAGTCGAGCGGGTGGTGCACGTGTCCACCGACGAGGTGTACGGCTCGATACCCAGCGGCTCGTGGACCGAGGAGTGGCCGCTGGCCCCCAACTCCCCCTACGCCGCCTCCAAGGCGAGCAGCGACCTGATGGCCCGCGCCTACGCGCGCACCCACGGCCTCGACGTGTCCGTCACGCGCTGCTCCAACAACTACGGGCCCTACCAGCACGTCGAGAAGCTGATCCCGCTGTTCGTCAGCCGGCTGCTCGCCGGCGAGAGCGTGCCGCTGTACGGGGACGGCTCCAACGTCCGCGAATGGCTGCACGTCAGCGACCACTGCGAGGCGCTGCAACTGGTCCTCACCAAGGGCCGCGGCGGCGAGGTCTACAACGTCGGCAGCGGCGGCGAGCTGTCCAACCGCCAGATGACCGAGCTGCTGCTCGACCTGTGCGGTGCCACATGGGAGAGCGTGCGCCGGGTGACCGACCGCAAGGGTCACGACCTGCGCTACTCGCTGGACGACAGCAAGATCCGCGAGGAACTGGGCTACGCGCCCGCCGTCGACTTCGCCCAGGGGCTCGCCGACACCGTCGCGTGGTACCGGGACCACCCGCAGCGGTGGAGCGCGGCCGCGATGGAGCGGGGAGCGACGGCGTGACGGCGGTCCTGACGCACCCGGGCGTGCTGCGCAGCTGCGAGGACGCGGCCCTGCCGGGCCGACTGGCGGCTTCGCAACGGGCCCGCGAAGGCGTCCAGTTGTCACTGGAAGCGTTCGACGCCTGGCTGGAGGAGCGCCGGGAGGCGCATCCCTTCCGGGTCGAGCGGGTCCCCTTCGCGGCCGCGGAGGGCTGGAGCTTCGACGACGCCACGGGCAACCTGGTGCACCGCAGCGGACGGTTCTTCAGCGTCGAGGGGCTGGCGGTACGGTCCGCCGACGGGCCGGTGAGCGAGTGGCACCAGCCCATCATCCGGCAGCCGGAGATCGGCATCCTCGGCATCCTGGTCAAGGACTTCGGCGGGGTGCCGCACTTCCTGATGCAGGCGAAGATGGAGCCGGGCAACCCGAACCTGCTCCAGCTGTCGCCCACCGTGCAGGCCACGCGGAGCAACTTCACGGGCGTCCACCGCGGTGCGCCCGTCCGCTACCTGGAGTACTTCGCCGGGGCGGGGCGCGGTCGGGTGATCACCGACGTGCTGCAATCCGAGCACGGCGCGTGGTTCTACCGCAAGCGCAACCGCAACATGGTCGTGGAGGTCGACCCGGAGACCGAGGTCCCGCTGGCCGACGACTTCTGCTGGCTCACCCTGGGGCAGCTGAACGACCTGCTGGCGCGGGACAACGTGGTCAACATGGACTCCCGTACGGTGCTGGCCTGCCTGGCTCCGCTGCTGCCCTCGGCCGAGCAGGTGGACGGCGCGCTGACGCCGACCGCCGAGCTGCTGGGCTGGCTCACCGGGCAGCGCAGCGAGCGCGAGATCGAGGTGAGCCGCATCCCGCTGCGCGAGACGCAGGCGCGGGGTTGGCACCGGAGCGCGACGGAGATCGCCCGGGAGGACGGCCGCTACTTCAGCGTGCTGGCCGTGTCCGTCCGGGCCGGCAACCGGGAGGTGACCGGCTGGCACCAGCCGCTCTTCGCCCCGCGCGGGCCGGGCGTGGTCGCGTCGGTGGTGCGCGAGGTCGGCGGAGTGCCGCACGTACTGATGCGGGCCCGCGCCGAACCCGGCTTCCGCAGTGCGGTGGAGCTCGGCCCCACCGTGCAGTGCGTGCCGGAGAACTACGACCCCGCCGACCGGCCGCCCCTGCTCGACTACGTCCTGAACGCCGATGCGGGCAGGGTCCGTTATGACGCGGTCCAGTCGGAGGAAGGCGGACGGTTCCTGAACGCGGTCTCCCGCCACCTCATCGTCGAGGCGGACGACGCCCTCCCGGACCACCTGCCGCCGGACTTCGCGTGGTTCAGCGTGCCGCAGCTGAACGCACTGCTGCGGCACGACCACTACGTCAGCGTGCAGGCCCGTACCCTCCTGGCCTGCCTGAACTCGTTGTCCTGACGGGGCCGGTGGCCGCCCGGATCACGCGGGGTCGGCGTCCCGGCGCAGTACGTCGGTGGCGACCTCGGTGTACGCCTCGCCCGTGACGGGGCAGTGGAAGCGGCCGTCGCCCTTGTCCTCCAGGGGCACACCGGCCCGCCCCACCCACTTGATCCGGCGGGCGGGCGAGCCGGCCACCAGGGCGTGGTCCGGCACGTCGCGGGTCACCACGGATCCGGCCGCGACCAGGGCCCAGCGTCCGACGGTCACCGGGGCGACGCACACGGCCCGGGCGCCGATCGAGGCGCCGTGGCGCACGGTCACCCCGACCGGCGTCCAGTCCTGCGGCCCCTTGGCGGCGCCGTCGGGGGTGAGGGCGCGCGGGTGCGGGTCGTTGGTGAGCACCGCGGCGGGGCCGATGAAGACGCCGTCCTCGATCCGGGCCGGCTCGTAGATCAGGGCGTAGTTCTGGACCTTGCAGTCGGCCCCGAGCGTCGCTCCGGGGCCGACGTAGGCGCCGCGGCCGATGCTGCAGCCGGGTCCCACCACGGCGTCCTCCCGTATGTGGGCCAGGCCCCAGACGGTGGCCCCTTCGCCCACCGTCGCGTTTTCGTCGACCTCGGCGCCGGGGTCAATATGGGGGGTCATCGATCCTCCTTCAGCGGAAATCCGCAATGCTATCTGGATAGCGGAAAGACTGTCACAATTTCGCCGTGACGAAGGTCACGTCAACACTGTATGGCCCCCGTATGTCAAGTCGGCTTGACAGGATGATCAACTCTCGATTTAGGTGGTCGTTGTACAAGCGGGGAGTCAGGGGAGGTTTTCGTCATGAAAATAAATGGTGTCTTTATCGATTCGCTCGGGGTGCACCTTCCCGAATGGGTGGCCTCGGCCGAGGCCGAAGGTGCGAGCGACTACGCACGCGGGGAGTTCGCCGCGGCGGGCCTGAAGGGCACGCACGTGGCCGGCGACGTACCGGCCGCCGACATGGCCGTCCTCGCGGCCCGGAGCGCCGTCACGCGCTCGTCGGCGCACCTGGAGGCGATCGACTACCACGTCCACGGCAGCGTCTACTACCAGGTGCCGGAAGGTGCTTACGCGCCGGCCTACGTGCTGCGCGAGCTGGGCGCCGGCGAGATTCCCTCGCTCGACGTGCAGCAGGGCTGCAACAGCATGCTCGGCGGCCTGGAGGCGGCGATCGGCCAGATCACCGGCGTGGCCAAGCGGAACAACGTGCTGATCACCACCGCGACGAACTTCAGCACTCCGCTGATCAACCGGTGGGGCGATTTCGGCACCTCTTCCATCTTCTCCGACGGAGCCGTGGCCGCGGTCGTCAACGGGCGTGGCGGATTCGCCGAGGTCCGGTCCCTGACGTCCGGCACGCTGCACAGCCTGGAGCAGTGGCACCGTGGCGAGGAATCGCTTCTGCCGCCCGACGGCAGTGACCGCAAGTATTTCAACATGGGCGAGCGGTCGCAGTATTTCGTCGACAATGTCATGGGATTCGCCGAGCTTTTCGAGAAGTTCGGTAAATTCGATCTCGGAATTATCAACGAGGCCATTGTCGACGCGGGTCTGACCACCGAAGAGATTTCGAAGGTCATCTCCATCAACGTGGACAAGAGGATGACCGAGCACGCGCTCCTGCGTCCCCTCGGCATTTCCACGGACCGGCTGATCTGGGAGTACGGCAGCTCGGTCGGCCACGCCGGCGGCGCCGACATCTTCATCACGCTGGAGCACGCCGTGCGCACCGGCGAGCTGGTGCCCGGCGACCACGTCCTGATGACCTCTCAGGGTCCGGGCTGGGTCTGCTCCGCCACCGTGCTCACCATCGGGGAACTGCCGGCGTGGTAAGCGTGGACACCGGCGCGTGGATCCACCGGTACGCCCCGGCCCCCGACGCGCCGACGCGGCTCGTGTGCCTCCCGCACGCCGGCGGCTCCGCGTCGTTCTTCCTGCCCGTCGCCCGCGCGATGTCGCCGGAGACCGACGTCCTGTCCATCCAGTACCCGGGGCGCCAGGACCGGCGCAACGAACCGTGCGCCGACTCCATCGAGGAGCTCGCCCACGGCGTGGTCGACGCGCTGACCCCCTGGCTGGACCGGCCCGTCACCCTCTTCGGGCACAGCATGGGCGCCATGGTGGCCTTCGAGGTCGCCCGGCTCCTGGAGGACGCGGGCACGGTGGCGCTCGGGGTCATCGCCTCCGGCCGCCGCGCCCCCTCCCGCACCCGCCCGCAGCAGGACCTCGTGCACCTGCGCGACGACCGCGGGCTGATGGACGAGATCCGGCAGCTGGAGGGCACCGACGCCCGGCTGCTGGAGGACGAGGAACTGCTCAGGATGATCCTGCCGGCCATCCGGGGCGATCACCGGGTGGTGGAGAGGTACGTGTACCGACCCGGTCCGCCGCTGACCTGCCCGGTGCTCTCCCTCATCGGTGACACCGACCCGCAGGTGACGGACGACGAGGCGAGTTCCTGGGCCGAGCACACCACGGGGCCGTTCACGAAGACCGTGTTCCCCGGTGGCCACTTCTACCTCAACTCGCAAGCCGCGGACGTGATCCGACTGATCTCCGAACACATCCACACGACGCGCGCCGCGGTGGCGCGCTGAGCGGTACGGCTCCGCCGGACCGCCCCCTCGCACTGCCCTCACGATCGGGGCCGAGCACAGACGACGGAAGGTCGATCGAGAAGTGAATCCCGACCGGGACAGCATCGCCGGGGAAGTCAAGCGCGTGGTCATCGCCGAGCGCGGGCTCTCCCTCCAGCCGTCCGAACTGGCCGACACGGAACCGCTGGACGGCGAGCTGCTCAAGATCTCGTCCATGGCGCTGCTCGGCATCCTCACGCGGCTGGAGGACGAGCTCAGCGCCGGCCTCCCGGACGACCTCTTCGCAGGCCGCTCGTACAAGACCGTCGACGACCTCATCGCCCTGGCGGCCGATGCCGCCGAGGAGGCCGGGTCCCGGTGAGCGACTTCCCCGTCCACGCGGACCGGCTGGACTGCCTGCAGGCCAATCTGGCCCTGCTCGCCGACCGGCACCACGGTGCGGGCACCCACCTGCGCCTCGGCGCGGCGCTCCGCTTCGCGCCGCGCCCGGCGCCGGAGGGCTCGCCCACCGGCTTGGCGACCGTCGAGCCCACGCTCGACCAGCACCTGGACGACGCCGCGGAACTGCTCGGCCTCGCCGTGGCGCAACGCCGTCGGCACGCGCCCGGCTCCCCGGTGGAGGTCGACGCCCCGCTCTACGTGGTCGCCGACGCCTACCACCTGCCGTGGGTGCCGTACCACGGGACCAAGCACGTGGAACACAGCTTCCTGGTCGAGCCGGACGGCGACGGCCTCGTCGTCGGCGACGCCTATCACAACGACACCCAGTGGGGCCCGGCCCGGCCGCTGCGACGCGGCTACTCCCGGACCGAGTTCGCCGCGCTGATCGCGGCGCTCCCGGAAGGGGCCGAGAGCGTGCGCTTCGCCCCCCGGGCGCTCGCGGCGCCGCCCGAGCCCGGCTACGCCCCGGGCCCGGTCACGGCGGCGGAGTACCTGCGCGGCTACGCCGAACACCCCGACCGGCGGGCGGCGCTCGAAGCCTTCACGCTGGAGACCTGGCTGCTGGCCCGCTCCAGGAGGCTGCACGCCCTGTACGTCGCCGAACGCGCCGGGGAGCCGCTCGGCGAGGACGTGCGGCTGCACCTCGGCGCCTGGGACTCCCTCGTCGAACACGCCTACCTGGCGTTCCGGCGGGTCGACCGCGGCCGGGCCGAGCCCGGCGGCCTGTGGGAGCGGGCGGCGCAGGCGCTGCACGCGGACACCGCGGCCTTCGCGGTGCGCGGCGCGGTGCGGGAGACGGTGTCCTCGGTGCTCGGCATCGCGGAAGAGGCTCTGGATACCGGGGTGCTGACGGTGCATCCGGAATTCAATTCCCTCCGCATGGTCGAGATCGTGGAGACCCTCGAAGACCGGTTCGCCGTGGAGTTCGAGCCGGCCGATCTGGTGCCCGAGAACCTCCAGCACATCGAGAGCCTGTCCGCGCTGGTACGGCGCGCGCTCGGCGATGCAAAGAACGACCTCACCACGAAAAGGAATTGATCCTCATGGACGCCCGCTTTGCCGAGATGCTCACCCCCTTCCTGCCCTTTCTCGGTGACCAGGAGATCACTCCCGACACGCAGCTGCGGGAGCTGGGGCTCGATTCCATGCAGGCCATCGAGCTGATGTTCGCGCTCGAGGACACCTTCGGCGTGGAGCTGCCCGACGAGGCCCTCACCGAGGAGACCTTCACCACGGCCGGCAGCCTGTGGAACGCGGCCCTCGGCGCGATGCCCGCCGGCGCGGCGGAGTCGGCATGAGCGACTTCGACGGCCAGGCCCTGACCGAGGCGCTGCGCCGCGTCAACGAGGTGGCGGAGAAGGAGGCCGGCCCCTGCGACGAGGCCGCCGCGTTCCCGACCGCCGTCCTCGACGCGCTGCGCGACACCGGGCTGCTCGGCCTCACCGTGCCCACCGCCCACGGCGGCATGGGCGGCGGCGTGGACCAGGTGCTGGACGCGGGCATCGCCCTGGGCCGGGTCGACATGTCGGTGGCCATGATCTTCACCATGCACTGCCAGCAGGTCGCCGGCATCGTGCGCCACGCGAGCCCCCGACTCGCGGAGGAACTGCTCCCGCAGATCGCCGCCGGGCGGCTCTACCTGGCCTCGGTGACCACCGAGGCCGGCAAGGGCGGCCACCTGCTGACGTCCACCTCGGAGCTCACCGCCGAGCCGGGCCGACTGGTCATCGACCGCTTCGCGCCCATCGTGACGGGCGGCGCCCACGCGGACGGCTTCCTGATCACCATGCTCAGCCCCACCGCCCGCTCCCCGCACGAGGTCTCCCTCGTCTACGCCCACCGCGACCAGCTCGACATCGAGGTCTCCGGCGACTGGGACCCGCTCGGCATGCGGGCCAGCCACAGCGTGGCCATGCGGCTGACCGGCCAGGTGCCGGAGCACCAGGTCATCGGCGAGCACGGCCAGTTCCGCAAGATCGTGCTGGACACCTTCGGCCCGCTGGCCCACCTCGGCTGGGCGGCGAGCTGGCTCGGTACGGCCGCGGGCGCCCTGTCGCGGGTGCTGCGCCTGCTGCGCAGCCCCGCCGGCCGCAAGAGCACCAACCTCGACTCCGAGCTGCTGCTGACCAGGCTCTCGACCGCCCGGCAGCGTCTGGACACCGTGCACGCGCTGCTCCGGCACACCGCCGCCACCCTGGCCCGCGCGGCCGAGCAGGGCGACGACCTGTCGCGCCCCAAGTACCAGATGCTCATCAACGCCCTCAAGATCACGGCGTCCGAGGAGTGCCACCGGACCATCGAGGACCTCGTCGACGCGGTCGGCCTGCGGCACGGCTACCTCAAGGGCTCGCCCACCGGCCTCGAACGGGCCCTGCGCGACCTGCGGTCGGCGGCGCTCAACTACAACAACGACCGGTTGCACCTCGCCGACGGCAGGCTCGCCCTGCTCGACCCGGAGGTCAACCTTGCCTGAACTGCCCACCGGGCCGGGCGGCGTGCGGGAGGTCCTCGCGACCCTCGCCGCCTCCGGCACGCTCCGCGAGCTGTACGGGAAGGAGCCCACCGGCCACCTCGATCCGCTCCTGCTGCGGCGGCTGCTCGCCGACGCCGACGCGAGCGGCCCGCAGGGCGCCGTCCTCGCCCTCCTGGTCCAACTGGCCACCGCGATACCGCTCCTCGCCGACGCGGCGGCCACCCCGGTCACCCGGGAGGTCCTGCGCGCCGCCCTGGAAGGCGAGGCGCTGCTCGCGCTCGCCGCCACCGACGCGGCGGCCGCCGGTTCCGACCTGGCCGCGCTGGGGACCACCGTGGACCTGAGCGACCAGGACGGCGACCTGGTCGTCAGCGGGGTCAAGCGGTGGGTCACCTCCGCCCTGACCGCCGACCACGCCCTGGTCCTCGCCCGACACCGGCCCGGCCGCCACTTCACCAGCTTCACCTGGGTCCTGGTCCCGCTCGACGCCCCCGGTGTCACCGTGCGTCCCGCGGACACCGACCTCTTCCAGGGCTCCGGCGTCGGTGACGTCCACCTCTGCGACGTCACCCTGCCCCGCACGCACCTCCTCGGCCGCCCCGGCCGAGGGCTCGCCCTGTTCGCCCGGCACCTCGCCGTCGAACGGATGGCCTCGGCGGCCTGGGCGATCGAGCTGTGCCGCCGGGTCGTCGGCGACACGGCGCACCACCTGGGCGGCCGGCTGCTCGACGGCGTCCCGCTGCGGAACTCGCCGTCCGTACGCCAGCGCCTCGCCGCCTGCGCCGTACAGGTCAGCGCCCTGCACGCGCTGTGGATGCAGTCCCGCGAGCGGATCGCCACGGACCGGGACGCCACCGCCGCCGCGGTGCTCAAGGCGCTCTCGGGCACCACCGTGGAACGCGTCCTGACCGAGTGCGGCCAGCTGTGGGGAGCGGACGGTTTCGGCCGCGACGGGATCCAGCAGCTGCGCGCGGAAGCCGCCGTGTTCGGCATCGGCGGCGGCGCCACCGAAGTCGTCCTCGACACCACGGCCGAGCGGCTCGACCACGTACTGGCCGGGCTGACGCCGTGAACGCCCCGACCACCCTCCAGGAGAACATCCGCCTGGACACCGAGGCCGCGCCCGGCATCCGGGTCACCCTGGAGATCGGCGGCGCCCCCGCCGAGGACCGGCGCGGCCTCACCGAGCAGGACCTCGTGCGCGCCCCGGACATGCCCGACTGGCGGTACGCGGAGTACCTGGCCGGCAGGCGGGCACTGCGCCGGCTCCTGGCCGCGCACTTCCCCGAAGCCCGCGAGGCCCCCGTCGCGTACACCCCGCAGGGCCGGCCGCACCTTCCGCTGTGGCCCCGCATCGGCATCAGCGTCAGCCACGACGCGGACGCCGTCGCCGCCTGCGTCGGACTCGACCACGCGGTCGGCGTGGACGTGCAGTACCCGCCCACCACCGTGCACCCCGCCATGCTGCGCCACAGCGCCAAGGAGCGCGCCGAGGAGCTGGCCCTGCTGCCCGAGGGGCCGCGGGCCACGGAGCTGGCCTGGATGTGGACGGTACGCGAATCCGTCCTCAAGAGCGCGGGGACGGGGCTCGCGGGCGGCGTCTGGTCCGCCGACGTCGCCCCGTACGCCCGGCACGGCGCCTGGGGCCCCTACCGGTGGGTGGCCCTGCGGGACCACTCGCCGATCCCGCTGAGCTGCGCCTTCACGGCGCCTTCCGGACCAGACCCACGAACGACAGCACCAGGAGAACCCCGTGAGTGAGACCCCAGCATCGACGCCGGACCGGGCGGAGCTGAGCTGTTACACCGCGAGCCTGGTCGCCTACCTCGAACCCGGCACGCCCGACATCAAGGACAGGCTCGCACGGTCCGTCCGGCTGTCGGTGCGCACCGACTCCCCGGACGGCGGGCTGGCGTTCTCGCACCACGCGCGGGTCGACATCGACGACCAGGGACGCGGCCTCGCCTACCGGGGCGCACCGGACTGGGAAGCGGCGCGCACCGCACTCGACGCGGAAGCCGCGCTCCACGGCCGCGTCCTCGCGGTCGGCAACACCCGCCACCTGCCCTGGTCGCCCATGTACGAGACGGTCGAGACCCCGCACTGGGTGGTCGTGAGCCGGCACGCCGAAGGGCGATGGTCCGTCAGCGACGCCTTCGAGGCCCTCACCCCGCACGGCAGCCAGACGCCCTACGAGGGGATCCTCGACGACCGCGAACTGCGCGGCGCCCTGACCCCGCTCGGCCACGCCGCACCACAGGCCGTCAGCCGCGACCGGCACGCCCTCGGCGAGGAGGTCGCCCTGCCCCCGTACACCGGGTACCGCTGGCTCGAACTCGACGCGGCGCCGCGCCCCGCCGCCCCCGAGGGCACCTGGGTGCACGGCCTGCTGCCGGCGTTGCGCCACGTCGCCGACCGGGTCTGCGCCGACCCCGACGAGCTGGCGCGCTACGCCGACGACCTCTGGACCGCCGCCCGGCACCAGCGCTTCCGCCTGGCCTCCGTGCCCGGCGCGCAGGAGGCGTCCGCCGCCTGGGGCGCCCTGCCGCAGGCCGTGCGCTTCGGGATCGCCTCGGCCGAGCGCGGCCGGTTCCGCGCGGGCGCGGTCGAGAAGGCGTTCGCCCAGGTCATCGCCATGGTGGAGCAGCTGGAAGCGGCTGACGCGGCGGGCGGGACGGAGCCGCAGCTCGCCGGCGCGCAGCGAGGAGGAGCGGACCGTGACGTCTGACCGCGGCCTGTACGGGCGGTTCGCCGCGACGGCCCGGCGGCACCCCGACGCCGTGGCGCTGGACATCGACGGCGCCCGCCTCACGTACGCCGAACTGGAAGCCGTCGCGGGCCGGTTGGCCGGCGCACTCGTGACCGCCGCCGGCGGCCGGGTGCCCCGCCGGGTCGGCCTGCTCGCCCTGCGCAGCCTGACCGCGTACGCCGGGTACCTCGCCGTCCAGCGGCTCGGCGCCACCGTGGTGCCGCTCCACCCGGACTTCCCCCCGTCCCGCACCGCGGCCGTCGTGGCGGCGGCGGAGCTGGACTGCGTCCTGACGCAGCCGCAGTACGCCGACGTCGCCCTGCCCGTCCCGGTGGTGGCCCCCGACGCCACCGCGCCGAGCGGGGACCCCGCGGACCACGCGACGCTCGCACCGGTCGTCGAAAGCGACCCCGAGGACGTCTGCTACATCCTGTTCACCTCCGGGTCGACCGGCACCCCCAAGGGCGTGCCGATCCAGCAGCGCAGCATCGCCGCCTACCTGGACCACGTGATCGACCGCTACGGCATCGGCGTCGGCGACCGGCTCTCCCAGACCTTCGACCTCACCTTCGACCTCTCCGTCTTCGACCTGTTCGCGGCCTGGGGAGCGGGGGCCACCCTCGTCGTGCCCGGTGCGGGCGAACTCATGGCCCCCACCCGCTTCGTGGCCCGCGAGCGCATCACCCACTGGTTCTCCGTCCCCTCCGTGATCTCGCTGGCCCAGCGGCTGCGCGGACTGAGCCCCGACAGCATGCCCACGCTGCGCTGGAGCCTCTTCTGCGGCGAGCCGCTGACCACGGCCCAGGCCACGGCCTGGCAGGCGGCCGCACCCGCCAGCACGCTGGAGAACCTGTACGGCCCGACCGAACTCACCCTGAGCTGCACCCAGTTCAGACTCCCGGCCGGAGCGGACCAGTCACTGCCCGCGGGCGGCACCGTACCGATCGGCGAGCTCCTGCCCGGTCTGGAGCAGCTCGTCGTCGACGAGGACGGCCGCCCCGCGGACGAGGGCGAGCTCTGCGTGCGCGGCGTCCAGCGCTTCCCGGGCTACCTCGCCCCCGCCGACAACACCGCACGCTTCTACCGCTACGCGGCCGGGGACGACCGCGCCGTCCTCGCCGGCCCGTCGGAACGGCCCGACGCGGACCTCTGGTACCGCACCGGGGACCGGGTCCGCCACGGCGCGGACGGCCTCGTCCACCTGGGGCGCCTCGACCACCAGGTCAAGGTGCGCGGCTACCGCCTCGAACTCGGCGAGGTGGAGAGCCACGTGCGCGCCCACCCGCTGGTCGCGGACGCGATCGCGCTGGTCCTTCCGGGCCGCCGCGGCGAGACGCGGCTGGAGGCCGTCTGCACCGGGGAGGGCGTCGACGCGGCGGACGTGCTCGCGACGCTGCGCGCCCGACTGCCCGAGTACATGGTCCCCGCGGCGCTGACCGTGCTGACGGACCTACCACTGAACGCCAACGGGAAGGTGGACCGCAGCGCCCTGCGGGACCTGCTCGTCACGACCACCACCCACGCAAGGTGAACGGGGAAGAGAGCTTGAACAGCCAGGCCACGAGCCACACCATCCACTCGCTGCTGGACGCCGCCGTCGCCGAGGTGCCCGGGTCCACGGCGATCCGGGACGCCACCGGCAGCTGGACCTACCGCGAACTCGACGCGGCGAGCCGGGGGTTCGCCGCCTGGCTGCGGGGCCAGGGCATCGGCCGGGGGGACCGCGTCCTGGTCCAGCTGGACAGCAGCCGCGAACTGGCCGCCATGTTCTACGGAACCTCGCGCGCGGGCGCCGTCTTCGTCCCGCTGAACCCGGCCATGAAGGAGTTCCACCTCACCTCGGTCCTCGGCAACGCGGAGCCCGCCCTCGTCATCACCGACGCCCCGCGGGCCGCGGTCCTGCGCCGGATCAGCTCCGCCCCCGTGCACGACCTGGCCGACGTATGGCCCAAGGCCGAAGGGACCCACCCGGACGACGCCCGGTCGACGTCGGACGCGGAGCCGGATCCCGTGCGCGCCGACCACCTGGCCGTCCTGATCTACACCTCCGGGAGCACCGCGGCCCCGAAGGCCGTGATGTGCCCGCAGTCGCAGGTGGCCTTCGCCTCCCGCGCCCTGACCGAGGGGCTGGGCTACCGGTCGGACGACGTCGTCTTCTGCCGCTTCCCCATGTCCTGGGACTACGGCCTCTTCAAGGTCCTGATGGCGTGCATCGCGCGCTGCCAGATCGTCCTGGCCGACGGCGAGTCCGACTTCGTCCTCCTCAAGCGCATGCGCGAGACGGGGGTGACCGTCGTCCCGATCGTCCCCTCGCTCGCCAGCATGATCACCCGGCTGGCCGGCCGCGACACCGAACCGGTGGCCACCGTAAGGATGTTCACCAACACCGGCGCCGCCCTGCCCCAGGCCACCATCGACGCACTGCGCCAGTACTTCCCCGGCGCGAGCGTGGTCCGCCAGTACGGCCAGACCGAGGCCAAGCGCATCACGATCATGCCCCCCGCGGAGGACCGGGAACGTCCCGAATCCGTCGGCCTGCCGCTGCCGGGCACCCGGGTGATGATCCTGGACGCCGACGGCGATCGCGTTCCCACCGGGGAGATCGGCGAGATCGTCGCCGCGGGCCCCCACGTGATGGCCGGTTACTGGCGCAACCCCGAGGACACCGCCCGGTCCTTCCGCCGCGACCGGCACAGCGGCGAACCGCTGCTGCACACCGGCGACTACGGACACCTCGACGCCGACGGCTACCTCTACTTCAACGGCCGCCGCGACGACATGTTCAAGCACAAGGGCTTCCGCATGAGCACCGTCGAGATCGAGAGCGCCGCCATGGACATCCCCGGCGTGCGCGCCGCGGCCGTCCTGCCGCCGGGCGACGGGCACGGACTCGCGCTGTTCGTCGAGAGCGACCTCCAGGCCAACGAGGTCACCGCCGAACTCACCAAGCGCCTCGAACTGCCGAAGGTGCCCACGACCTGCCGCGTCCTGACCGAGTTCCCCCTCACCCTGCACGGCAAGAACTCCCGCGCCGCACTGAAGGCCCTGCTCCAGGGAGGGACCGCATGAGCACCGACACCCCGTTCGACGAACTGGCACGGACCCACGGCACCCCGCTGTACGTCTACGACGTGGACCGGCTCGACGCCGCCCGCCACGACCTCGTCAGCTGGCTGCCCGACGGGTGCGAGGTCTTCTACGCCCTCAAGGCCAACCCGCACCCGGAGCTCGTACGGGCCCTGCGCGGGCCCGACGGGCGCGGCTGCCGGGCCGAGATCAGCTCGACCGGCGAACTGGCCGCCGCCCTGGAGGCCGGGCACGCCCCCCAGGACGTCCTCTACACCGGTCCCGGCAAGACCCCGGGCGAGCTGTGCGAGGCGATCGGCCTCGGCGTGCGCCTCTTCTCCGCCGAATCGCTCACCGACCTGGAGCACATCGGCGCGGCCGCGCGGGACCAGGGGACCGTCGCCGACTGCCTGCTGCGGATCAACAGCGCCACGGCCAGCGCGGCCAGCGGCGTCAGGATGACCGGCAAGCCCACCCAGTTCGGCATCGACAGCGAGACGATCGAGGACCTGGCGCCCCGGCTGCTCGCCGTGCCGGGCACCACCATCGCGGGCCTGCACCTCTTCTCCCAGAGCAACGCGGCCGACGAAGCCGCGCTGATCGGCGAGTTCCTGCACACCATCGAGCTGGCCGCCCACATCGAGCGCCAGCTGGGCGTCCCGCTGCGGCTGCTCGACATCGGCGGCGGCTTCTCCGTCCCCTACGGACAGCACGGCGAGCGGGCGGCCTACCCCGGGCTGCGCGCGGAGCTGGAAACCGCCCTCGACGCGCACTTCCCGCGCTGGCGCGAGGGCGCCCCCCGGCTGGCCGTCGAATCGGGCCGCTACCTCGTGGGCGACTGCGGCACCCTGCTGGCCTCGGTCAGCAACGTCAAGGTCAGCCGCGGACGGACCTTCGTCGTCCTCGACGCCGGCATCAACACCTTCGGCGGGATGTCGGGCATCGGGCGCATCCTGCCGGTGTCGGTCCGGCCGGCCCCCGACGAGCGGGGCACGCAGCGCGCGTCGCTCGCCGGACCGCTGTGCACCCCCGGCGACATCCTCGGGCGGGAGATCGAGCTCCCGGCCGGACTGGCCCCCGGCGACCTGGTCGCCATCCCCAACACCGGTGCCTACGGGCCCACCGCCAGCCTGCTGATGTTCCTGGGCAGGCCCGCCCCCGGCGAGGCGGTCGTCCGGGGCGCGGAGGTGCTCTCCGTATCCCGCATCGAGCACGTACGTACCTATCGGAAGGTGGCCGAGCCCAGTGGCTGACCAGCGGACGCGCGCCAGGCAGACGGTCATCGTGACGACGGTGGCCTCGGACTCCCACACCTGGAACCTCGTCTTCCTCCAGCTGCTGCTGGAGGAGATGGGATACGCCGTGGTGAACCTCGGCCCCTGTGTGCCCGACGAGGTGATGGTGGAGCGGTGCGCCGAGGTCCGCCCCGCCTTCGTGGTGGTGAGCAGCGTCAACGGCCACGGGGCCCAGGACGGGCTGCGGGTCATCGGGAAGCTGCGGGCCGTCCCCGCGCTCGCCGACACGCCGATCGTGATCGGCGGGAAGCTCGGGGTGAAGGGAGCGGACGGCGCCAGCGCGCAGCAGCTGCGCGCGGCGGGCTTCGACGAGGTCTTCCACGACGACACCGACCCGGCGTCCGCCCTGCGGCTCTTCGCCGCCTCGCTGCCCCTGGCGGAACCGGACCTGGACCTGGTCCAGAGCGCCCGGTGAGCGAGCGGCAGGCAGGGGGCTTCGGGGCGTTCGTCCAGGCCGCCGCGGCGCGCCACCAGCTCGTCGTGCAGCCCCGGATGGGCTTCAGCGACCCGGCGGCCATGCGCGCCGGGCTGGCCGCGACGCGCGGGGTCGCCGGTTGCAGCGTCGGCACGATCACGATCGACGCGCACACCCGGGTGGGGCACCTGGCCGCGGCGCGGAGCGCGCTGCGCGAGGGGACCGACCTCAACGGCTACCCCTTGGTGAGCCACTCCGTCGACACCACCACCCGGGTGCTGTCGGGCATTCGGGGCGACGACTTCCCGGTACAGGTCCGCCACGGATCGGCCAACCCGCTCGACATCTTCCGCGCCCTGCTCGCCGCGGGGCTGGAAGCCTCGGAGGGCGGGCCCGTCTCCTACTGCCTGCCCTACGGCCGGACCCCGTTGTCCGAGTCCGTCCGCAACTGGGAAAGGAGCTGTGACCTCTTCGCGCGGCTCCGCGACACCGGCCTGGAACCACACCTGGAGACCTTCGGTGGTTGCATGCTGGGCCAGCTGTGTCCCCCCAGCCAACTCGTGGCCATCAGCGTGCTGGAGGCCCTCTTCTTCGCCCAGCACGGCATCCGCAGCGTCTCCGTCAGCTACGCCCAGCAGACGAACCGGGAGCAGGACCACGAGGCCATCGTGGCCCTGCGCCGGCTGTGCGGCGAGCTGCTGCCCGTCACCGACTGGCACGTCGTCGTCTACGCCTACATGGGCGTCTACCCCGAGACGCACGCCGGCGCCTACCGCATCCTCGGCGACGCGGCGGAGCTGGCCACCGCCGCGGGTGCCCAGCGCCTGATCGTCAAGACGACCGCCGAGTCCCGGCGCATCCCCACGATCGAGGAGAACGTGCGCGCCCTGGAGTACGCCTCCTGGGCCTCCGCCCGGGTCTCCCCGCCCACCACGGACGAGCCCGCGGACTCAGCGACGTACCAGGAGGCGGCGACGCTGGTCCACGCGGTCCTGAACCTGGACCCCGACCTGGGCCGCGCCCTGCTGCTGGCCTTCGGCAAGGGATACCTGGACATCCCCTACTGCCTGCACCCCGACAACCGGGGCCGGACCAGGGCCTACATCGCCCCGGACGGCCGCCTCGAATGGGCCGAGACCGGCTCCCTCCCCCTCCCCGCCCCCTCCCGCCCCCGCGCAGCCACCCGCGTCACCGCCTCCGCCCTCCTCCAGGACCTCACCTACGTCCGCCGCACCTTCGACACCCCGTGACCGCTCCCGCCAGGAGGCGGGCCCGGGACCACCGCCGGTGATCCCGGCACGGACGGCACGACCTAGTGCAGGGGTGACGCGGGGTGGCTGTCCAGGACGTATCGAATGACCTTCCGCAGCAGCGCCGGCTCGGTCACCTCCCGGAGGGCTTCGTAGGAATCCACGCCGACGTCGATCAGCGACACCGCTCCGCGGTTCGTGGATTTCTCCACGAACCACAGATGGCATCGATACGATGCGGGCTCGTTCCATGCGCCGCCGTTGCGGAACAGCGGGCACAGGAACGCGGTCGATCCGGTGGGGACCTGCCCGGCCAGAGCCTCGACGGAGCTCCAGGCGGCCGCCCGGCGCCGCAGGAGTGCTTCCCGGGTCAGGCGCTCCAGATCCTGGAACGTGGCGACGCGAACGCTGAATTCGGGGTCCTCGACGGCCATCCGTAGCTCTCGCCGCATGCCTTCAGGGACTTCGCCGGTCACCCGCTAGTCCCAGAAGCCACTGGACGGCAACTCCGAACGGTACGTATCCACGCGCACCTTCGTGTCCGGAGACATCGAGCCCTCTTCGACGCGACCCCGCATCTCCGCGATGCGGTGGTGGCCGTTCTTGATGACTCCGTCCGGTGTTCGCAGTGCGTATGCGCCGTCCTTCGGATTGTTGAACGAATTCACCAGATCGTGGTTGCTCCAGCTCTTCATGTCCGCCATCTTGTCCGCGTTCACGCCGTGTGTCGGCGTGAGTGATCCGAGATCACCGGCGCGCATCGCTCCGCCACAGTTGTGGACGAGTGCTGTCGCCGTGCCCGCGGTGACGTAGTAGGTGTGGACGGAGCTGACGTTGAGGTTGTAGACGCTCTGGTCGGCGACCTCGCCCCGGTCCCGGATCGAGGTGACGCTGGCGGGTCCGACGCCGGGTGAACTGCGGACGGGGTCACCGACACGGAGCTCGCCGGCGTCGACCCAGCCCTTGCCCTGGACCCACATCGGGTGGCCGGCGGTGGCGGTGATGGTCACCGGTCGTGGTGCGTCGAGGCCGATGTCGATCAGGTGTTTGGTGCCGTGGCCGATGATCACCGCGGCGACGGGTTCGGCGACGCCGGCACCCGTCGCGGGGTCGGTGGCCCGGACCAGATCGCCCTCGCGCACGTCGCTGATCGGCTTGACGGTGCCGTCGGCCATCACCACCCGGGTATCGGGGGCGAAGGAATTGGACGTGCACTTCTCGGCCGCCTCGACGGCCTTCCCCACCGTCGAGGCCTCCTTGCCGACGGACTTCGCCACGGCGCCGGCGAGTTTGCCGCCGGGGATCATGCCGAGCGCGTCCATGGCGGCGGCCTTCTTGTTGCCCTGTGCGAGCTGCCCGGCCACGGCCACCCCGGAGGCGACCGTGCCGACCGGCCCGGGCACGAAGGCCACCACTTCGGCCGCCGTGGTCGCGACGTGGACCGCGGACTTCCAGCTGAAGGTCCCGGCGAGGTCCAGGCCGTTGATCGGGTCCGCGTTCACGTAGTCGTAGTCGTTGGACGACCCGCCCGCGACGGGGTCCATCTGGAGGAAGCGGCCCAGGACGGGGAGGTAGACGCGCGCGCCCATCTCGATGGCCTGCTGGCCGGCCAGGTGCTCCACCGGCCGCTCGTGCTGGCCCAGCCAGCCGAAGTCCATGCCGCCGGCGGCGGTGGCGGGGTTGGGGAGGTCGGCGAAGGCGCCGGTGGTGGGGTCGATGTTCTGGCCGAAGGGGTCGTAGAGGCGGATGCCGCCGGTACGGGTGGCCGCCCCGTCGGCGGTGAACAGGACGTCGCCGTGGATGTTGGGGTAGGACCAGTTGGTGGTGGCGGCCTTGTCGTAGTTCTTGGTGAGCAGGACGCCGCCCGGCAGGGCCACGATCCGTTGGAGCAGGCCGCCGTCCTTGTCCAGGACGAGGTCCGCGTCGTCGTGCTTGGAGCTGTAGGCGTAGCGGGTGGTCCCGTTCTTCGACCCGTCGGCGGCGCCGGTGACCGTGCGCGCCGTCAGTCGGTCGGCCGGGTCCCTGGTGTAGGAGATCGCCGTACCGGACGCGGTCGTGGTCCGGACGTGCCGCTTGGTGGCGTCGTAGCCCAGGGTGTCGCCGCCCAGCTTGACCGTGTTGCCGTGGCTGTCGTAGGCGAGCGAGAGCGCGGTGCCACCGGTGGTGGAGGTCAGCCGGTCGGTGTCGTCGTAGCAGTAGCCGGTGGTGATCGGCGCGGCGCCGTCGAAGCTGTCGGTGGACGCGGTGCGGTTGGTGTCCAGCCCGGCGGCCTTCGCCGGCCCGCAGCCGCCGGCCGGATCGAAGCGGTAGGTGAGCTGGTGGTGCGGGACGGTCGCCGCGACGAGCCGGCCCACCGCGTCGTAGGCGTAGGAGTAGCTCGCGGAGATCTTGCCGTCCTCGGTCACCGCGTCGTCGATGATGCGGTTGTCGCGGGAGCGGGTCACCGTGTCGACCACGGTGGAGGAGGCGGTCTTCCAGGTCAACGCCGTTGGTTTGCCCGCGGTGTTGCGGGCCAGTGAGTCGAGGCGGGATCCGTTGCCGTAGACGACGCCGGCCAGTTCGGTGGCGGTGTCGTAGGAGGGGGTGGCGGCGGTGGTTCCGTCGACCTTGACGCTGGTCAGCTGGTTGGCGTCGTTCCAGGCGTAGGCCACGGTGCTGGAGATGCCCTTGACGGTGGTGGTGTCCCTCGTCAGCCGCCCGACCTGGTCGTAGGTGGCGGTCGAGGTGACGCCGTTGGCATCGGTGTAGCCGACCTCCTGGCCCAGCAGGTCGATCCTGGTGGTGATCGACCCGTTCCCGTCGGTCATCTTCGAGGTCAGCGGGTCACCGTCGACGGCGTAGTCCGCGACGAGGTTGCGCGTCGGCTCGCCCCCGTAGGCGGGAGCGCTCTTCTTCACCATCCGTCCGCGTGCGTCGTAGCCGGTGCAGGCCCAGGCCTCGTCGTTGATGCGCTGGGCCACCACGCGCCCGGCACCGTCGTAGACCATCTCGGCGGTGAGCGCGGGGCCGTTGCCGGGCTTCGCTCCGGTGGCGGCCCTCGTCATGCCGCCCTGGTTGGCGGCCGGTGCGTTCGGATCGCACGGGTTGGCCCGCGTCTCGGTGTCGCCGTAGTAGACGGTCGTGTTGCGCTTGTCGGGGTCGGCGACGTCGCCGGCGGGCATGGCCGTGGTCAGCTTGCGCAGATACCCCTGGCCCGGCTGTTCGTAGCGGGTTCGTGCGGTGAGTCCCAGTCCGCCGGGGTCGGCGGTGGTGGAGACGGTGAGGCCGTAGACCGGGTCGATGCCCGCTGCCGGGTCGGAGTAGCTGCTCGCGCTGTGTTTGGACGGGGCGCGTTCTTGGGGGGTGGCGGAGGTGTCGTCGGTGGTGGAGCTGGTGGCCCAGCCGTAGCGGGGGGCGAGGTTGGTTCCGGGTACGGGGGTGGGTGTGGTCGTGCCGGGTGGGGTCCAGGTGAGGGTGAGGGCGCCGGTGGTGCCGGAGCGGTTGTAGTAGTCGACGCGGATGCGGTGCCAGCTGCCGGCGGTGGTGTTGGCGTAGGTGCCGGCGCTGGTGGTGGTGGGTTTGTCGCTCCAGTCGTCGACGGTCAGGACGTCGTCCACCCACAGGCGCACGCCGTCGACGGCGGTGAGGCCGAGCCGGTAGTCGCCGGTGGTGGGGAGTTGGATCTCGCCGGTGAACCGGCCGGACCAGCCCGCGGTGTTCGCCACCGGTGGGCTGGTTCCCCAGGTGCGGGAGAGGGCGCCGTCGGTGGGGCCGATGCCGGTGGTGAACGCCGCGGGCACACCGGCGAGGTTCGGGTTGTCGTAGAACGCGGCGGTCAGCCCGGTGAGGTGCTCGTCGTAGTCGGTGTGGCTGTGGGGCATCTTCGCCGCGCAGGCGGGGGTGGGGCTCTGGCCGGTGAAGCAGGCCGCGGGTGCGGGCCCGTAGCGGTCGGTGGGGCGGTCGGCGTGGTCGTAGAGCGTGGTGGAGCGCCGCCCGGCGCTGTCGATGGCGCCGGTGGCCTGGTCCTTCGCGTTCCACTCGGCGGATATCGTCGCGCCGGCGAAGTCGGTGGTGACCAGCGCGCGCCCGGCGTCGTCGTAGGTCACGGTGCGCGAGCGGGTGGAGTCGTAGACCCCGGCCAGGGCCACGGTGGCTTGTTTGCGTTCGAGGTAGTACTGGTAGAAGTGCTCGGCGCGCAGGCTGGCGGAGCGCCCGTCGGGGGCGGGGGCCAGGACCTGGACCGCGCGCAGGGCGGGGGGTTCTTGGGGTTGTTCGATCACGGAGTCGTAGCCGATGACGGTGCAAGCCGCCGCGGTGTCACTGGTGTTGGTGCAGCCGTTCTCCTCGGACGGGGCCTGGCGGGCCACCCAGTCGTAGGCCAGGCTGCCGCGGAGGGTGGCCAGCGGCCCGATGCTGTCCAGGGCCCGCTGCTTCTCCTCCTCGTTGTCCCCGGCCTCCTCGTAGCGCTGCTTGGCGGAGGCCCGTCCCAGGTAGTCGAAGTCCTGCATGGCCGCACCCGGGTTCTCGATCCGGGCCAACGTGCCCATCTGGTACCACAGTCGGGTCTCGCTGCCGTCCCAGTACCGGATCCGGCACAACATCTGCGCCGGGGCCTGATCCGCGCCCGGCGGGCGAGAGGTGGTGCCGTAACAGCTGTCACCGCCATCGGTGTTGTAGAAGAGTTGGTGGGACCGGCCGGAGACGGGGTCCTTGATCCGGGTCAAGCGGGGTGGGGTTCCGCTGTAGAGGTATTGCAGGGCGGCGGGCTTCTTCCCGTCCTGCACCGACTCCACCGCGGCGAGCGTGCCGTCGGCGTTGAACACCGACACCGTCTCGCCCTCCGTCAGCGTGATCCGCCCCGCGGTGTCGAAGCCCAGCACACCGTCCTCACCCACCGGCGGCGCATAACCACCCGCGGACGCCTTGCCCCAGGTGTGCTTGCCACCAGCGGCATCGGTGAGCACCACCGAACCGTCCAACATCTCGGCCCGGCTGTACCCGCTGGACTGCGCCGACAGCGTCCACCCCGCCGGCAACGACTGTGAATCCGCGGACATCAACCACTGCGTCGGCACGATCCGCGGATCAAGATTGTGAACCCGCGCCTCGTCAGGGCCCGTACTGCTCTTGGCCCACAACACCATCCGAGGACGCTGATCGGAACGGTGGTACAACTCCACGCGCAGCGGTACCAACTGACCGGCCTCCAACGCGACTTCCTGCACCTGGCGGGCACCAGGCAGCAGGAAGTCGTCGCCGGGATCACCGGGGCCGGCCTTGTCGTAGACCAGCTTGTCGCCCAACCACACCCGCGCGCCGTCGGTGTGGGCGCCCGCGAAGGAGAAGTCACCGGTGACGGGGGCCTTGAACTGACCCTCCCACCGCACCACGAACCAGCTCTTGTCCAGTGCCGGCGGCATCGGATTGTCCCGCCACGGCTGATTGTCCGGATTCCCCGTCCACGGCACCCCCCAGTCCAAGTTGACCTGCGGCTCACCCCGCACCATCACCGGCGTCGCGTCCGGGGTGCCCGTGTGCCGCGAGTCGTTGAAGTACGAGGCGCGCACTCCGTGCGGGGCGCCTTGGCGGGAGTTGTAGGCCAGGCTCACCCCGGCGGATCCGCCGACGGTCTGGAACGCCGGTCCGGCGGCCTCGACGTGGGCGTTGCCGTTGAACAGGTTCACCGTCACCGGACCCAGATGGTCGGTCGGCGCCGGTCCCGGATCCCCCACCCGCTGGTTGACGGTGAAGTGCCCGACCCACAGGGGCGCCGTCGCCGTCGTCGCCCCCGTCATCGCGGTGGCGGCCGTCCAGGTGTAGCGCCCACCGTCATGCAACACGTGCTTGGGGACCGTCCACTGCGGCTGATCCAGACACCCCGAATCCACCACACTGCCCGAACGCCCGTCGAACCCGGTGGAGATCTTGAAGCAGTACAGGACACCGTCACCGACCGCGGCCACCTGCAACACCGGCGACTCCGCCCCCACCACCGCTCCGTCGACCGGAGAGACGAGGCTCGTCTGCGGCGCGGCATCGGCATCGGCGCCGCGCACCGCTCTGCGGGCGTCGAAACGGGCGTGCTCGCCCACCGCCAACGGAGCGAAGTCGGCCTTCGGCTGCCTCGGCTCGACCAGCGGCCCCCGCACGCCCCGCACGGCGGGGGAGCGGACCGACAGGAGCGGGAGGTCCCGCGGCACCTTCTTCGACGCCACCGACGCCGACGCGGAGGGCGTGCTCCCCGCCTGCGCCAGCGACACCACCAACACGGTCGCCGCCGCGAACACGATCATCCGCCACCACGACCGCACGGTTAACCGTGCTCCGCCACTACGCCCAGACACCAAGACCCCTCCCACCCGCCGACGTTCACCGGAACGCGATGGCCCATCCCTCCACCACCGTGGGGGGCTGGTTCCGGGCCGGCGGGAAACCTACCGGGCGGCCGCCGGGCCTGGATTGGAAAAATCTGACCTGCCGGCACGAGGGAAGCGGAGCCGCTCCGCGCCCCGCCTCTTCGGCGGCCACCGCGCTGTCGGTGGTTTGTCGGGGCTGTCGGAGGGCTGTCGGCGGGAGTTGACACCTTGGAGAGGTCCTGCCGGGCAGCCGTCCGGTTCGGGGATCCAGGAGGAGACCTCTCGTGCATGACGTAGTGATAGTGGGAGCCGGTCCGGTCGGTCTGGCCCTCGCCTGCGAGCTCGGCCTCGCGGGCTGTTCCGTGGTGGTGCTCGAAAGGGAGTCGGAGACCGGCTCGCCCTTCAGGACGGCACCCCTCGGCAGGCGCGGACTGTCCGCCTCGTCGGTCGAAGCGTTCTACCGGCGCGGAATGCTGGAGTCGTTACGGACGGCGTCGGGCACCCAGGTGATGTTCGGCAGGGCCCCCGAAGCGGGTGCGCCGCCGCGCCCCCGGTTCGGCGGCCACTTCGCCGGCGTCATGCTCGACGGTTCCCTGATCGATG
This sequence comes from Streptomyces sp. NPDC028419, assembly GCF_055565515.1. Classification (NCBI taxonomy): domain Bacteria; kingdom Bacillati; phylum Actinomycetota; class Actinomycetes; order Kitasatosporales; family Streptomycetaceae; genus Streptomyces; species Streptomyces sp. NPDC028419. The sequence goes on from NZ_JBVHUE010000026.1 coordinate 107,214, forward strand.
CCGACGCCCTGCCGTTCCGGCTCCCCAGCCCGGCACACGAATCCTTGGCGACCGACCTCGAAGCGGTCGAGACGGTGCTGTCCGAGCAGGCGGCCAAGCTCGGCGTGGAGATCCGGCGCGGCGTCGCGGTCTCGGCCGTCTCCCAGAACGGCGAAGGCGTGGTCGCCCGAGCCGGCGAGGACACCTACGAGGCGCGCTGGCTCGTCGGCTGCGACGGCGGACGCAGTACGGTGCGCGGGCTCGCGGGCTTCGAATTCGTCGGCACCGAGCCCCAGTTCACCGGATACACCATGCTCGCCGATCTGGCCGATCCGGATCAGGTCAGTCCGGGATTCCACCTCACGCCGACGGGCATGTACGTCCGGCTGCCCGACGCCGATTACATCGCCATGATGGACTTCGACGGCGGCGCGTTCGACCGCTCCCGGCCGCCGACCCGCGAGCACCTCCAGGAGGTCCTGCGCCGCGTGTCCGGCACCGACGTGAGCGTCGACGAGGTCCACATCGCCTCGTCCTTCACCGATCGGGCGATGCAGGCGACGGCCTACCGCCGGGGCCGCGTGCTCCTCGCGGGCGACGCCGCCCACATCCATTCCCCCCTCGGCGGCCAGGGGCTGAACACCGGCATCGGCGACGCCGTGAACCTGGGGTGGAAACTCGGCGCGACCGTGCGGGGGCACGCGCCGGACGGGCTGCTCGACACCTACGCCGAGGAGCGCCGTCCGATCGGCGCGGCGGTCCTCGACTGGTCGCGCGCCCAAGTGGCGACCATGCGGCCGGACCCCTACGCCCAGGCGATCCAGGCGGTGGTCCGCGATCTCATCGCCACCCGGGACGGCGCGACCCACGTGTTCGAGAGGCTGTCGGGAGCCTGGATCCGGTACGACCTCGGCAGCGAGGACCCGTTGGTCGGCCGCAGCGCCCCCGACTTCGCCCTGGAGGACGGCACCCGGCTCGGCGACCTCATGGAGGACGGTCGGGGCGTCGTGCTCGACTTCAGCGCCGACCGACGGCTGCACGCCTCGGCGACGGCCTGGGAGGACCGGATCCGGTACGCGGCCGGCACGGCGAGGAACGACCTGGGATCGGGTGCCGTGTTGGTACGGCCCGACGGCGTGGTCGCCTGGTCCGGTGACCGCCACCCCGACCCGGAGGGCTTCGAGCGGGCCGCGACCCGTTGGTTCGGTGCGCCGGACACGGCGGGGCCGGCGTGATGCCCGATCCGCTCCGCGGGTGACGCCGCCGCCGCCGGTGTACCTGGCTCCGGTCGGCGCACGCGGTACCAGCGGATCGGGAGCGTTCAGCTCGCGCTCACCAGGACGCGGACCCGGCCGATCCACGGGTCGGGCGGACCGTCACCGGTCGGACCCACGACGGCGGCCACCACGCCGAGCGCGTCGTGCGCGATGATCGGGCGGAGCACCTGGGACCCGGGGCGGTTGCGTAAGGTGCGGCCATGCCCGATTCACCGCACCTGCGCGAGCTCACCCCCGACAACCTCGACGCCGCGATCGACCTGAAGGTCCGCCCCGACCAGGAGCACCTGGTGTCTCCCGTGCTGAGGTCGATCGCCGAGGCGTACGTGCATCCCGGTGTCGCCTGGCCCCGGTTGGTCTGCGACGGCGACGAGATCGTCGGCTTCCTCATGGCCTTCTTCGACATCGACTGGACCGGCGCGGGGGTCGACTTCCGCTCCGGGCTCTGGCGGCTGAACATCGCGGACGGGAAGCAGGGTCGCGGCTACGGGCGCTTCGCGGTGGCGTCCGTGGCGGCCGAGATCCGGCGCCGCGGCGGTACGCGGCTGACGACCACCTGGCACGCCGGGGCGGACGGTCCCGGAGACTTCTACCTCGGGCTCGGCTTCCGACCGACCGGCGAAACCAGCGGCGGCCAGACGGTGGGCGCGCTGGAACTGGCCTGAGTCCTCCCGGCCCGAGCCCTGCGCGCCGGCGCAGGAGGCGGCCCGTGGGCGCGCGCCTTCCGTACGCTGGTGGGAAACGCCCAGGCCAGGAGAAGCCGTGACCTTCCGCAGCAATGAGTTCGACCAGCCCATCGGCGAGCCGGTGTCCGATGGGTCCCGGCGCCCGCTGCCCGCCGCGGTGACCCTCGACGGCGCGTACTGCCGGCTGGAGCCGCTCGACGCGGACCGGCACGCGGCCGACCTCTTCGCCGCCTACTCCAGCGCTCCGGACGACCGGGACTGGACGTACATGTTCACCGGGTCCTTCCAGGACGCGCAGGGCTTCAGGCGCTACGCCGAGGAGGCGGCGGCCGCGAGCGACCCCCGGCACTACGCGGTGATCGACCTCGACCGGGGCACGGCGGTCGGCACGCTCGCGCTGATGCGACAGGACCCGGAGATGGGCGTCGTCGAAGTCGGCAGCGTGATGTTCTCGCCGCTGATGAAGCGCAGTCCGCTCTCGACCGAGGCCCAGTTCCTGGCCATGCGCTACGTCTTCGACGAGCTCGGATACCGACGCTACGAGTGGAAGTGCGACAGCCTCAACGCACCGTCGCGCACGACGGCGGAGCGCCTGGGATTCACCTTCGAGGGCATCTTCCGCCAGGCCGTCGTCTACAAGGGCCGCAACCGCGACACCGCCTGGTTCTCCGTCATCGACGGTGAGTGGCCCGCCAACAAGCGGGTCCTGGAGTCCTGGCTGTCGCCCGACAACTTCGACGCCCGTGGAGTGCAACGCCGCTCCCTCGCCGAAGTCCGCGCCGCCGCGGTCGCCGCCGCGACCACCACCCACGCCTAGTGCCGTGGCCGGAAAGGTTTGCCGGGTCGCGGTGTCCGGTGCCCTGGGGCCTCCCCAGGCCCGCAGGGCCGAGGGGACGCATCGCAAGGCGGAGGACCGCGACTCGTACTGGACGTACCGTCGTGGTCCGACAACGCGGCGAGGTGCCGTGCCGGGCGCCGTGACACGGTGAATCTTTCCGGTCACGGCACTAGCTCCGCTCAGCTCGCCGAACCGTTCGAGGGGGCCGCGTTCCAGTCGACGAGCTGGACGATGACGCCGTTGGGATCCCGGACCTGGAAGGCGCGCTCCCCCCACTCCTCCTCGGTCAGCGGCATGGTGATGGTGACGCCCTCGGTGCGTAGGCGGGCCAGCTCGCCTTCGAGGTCATCGACCACGAACGCCAGGATCAGGCCGCGGGCGTGGTCCTCGCGCTGGTCCGCGGGCAGCGAGGGCAGGCCGCGGCGCAGGAAGATGACGTTCATGCCGGCGTCCTCGCGGGTCAGGGACGCGAAGCCGTCGGCCGCCATCTCCTCCTGGAAACCGAAGTGGGCGGTGAGGAAGGCGCTGGACGCCGCGACGTCGTCGACGTTCAACGAGACGGCCGAAGAAGTGATCTTCATTTCATGCTCCTTGAGGCGGAAATGGCGTGCGTGCGGGTCAAGGGGAGGCGAAGGGTGCGGCCGGATCGTCGCCCCCTCTCCGTACGTCGTACACTGTACGGCGTACGAAGTGCGAACGCGAGGTATTTTTGCGCGTGACCACTGAACGCACCGGCGCCGGCGACCCGGCCCGCACGCTGCAACTGCTCTGGCGCGACGAGGCGACGGTCTCCCGGCGCGGCCCCCGTCAGAGGCTGACCATCGACGCCGTCGTGTCCGCCGCGACCGCCCTCGCCGACGCCGAGGGGCTCGCGGCGGTGACCATGCGCAGCGTGGCGAAGGCCCTCGGCGTGGCCGCGATGACGCTGTACACCTACGTGCCGGGCAAGGAGGAGCTGCTCGACCTCATGCTCGACGCGGCATACGCCCGGATGCCCCGCACCGACACCTCGGGCCGGCCCTGGCGGGAGCGGCTGTCGGCAGTCGCCGGGGCGAACCGAGAGCTGTTCGAGGCCCACCCGTGGGCGGCCACCGCTTCCACGGTCCGCCCGCCGCTGGGCCCGGGGCAGATGGCCAAGTACGAACACGAGCTGTCGGCACTGGACGGCTTGGGGCTGCCCGACGTCACCATGGACGCGGCGCTGACCTATCTGCTCGGTTTCGTGCAGGGGTGGGCCCGCACGGCCGCGGACGCCCGCGCGGCGCGGCGCGACAGCGCGATGGACGACGAGCAGTGGTGGGCCGCCCACGCCCCCCTGCTCGCGCGCGTCCTCGACGAGCGCGCCTACCCGCTCGCCTCGCGCGTCGGCTCCGCCGCGGGCGCCGCGCAGGGCGGCGCCTACAGCCCCGAGCACGCGTACGCCTTCGGCCTCGAACGCGTCCTCGACGGCCTCGCCGCGCTCGTCGAAGCCCGTGGCTGAGCCGATCGGTCGCGCCGGCCCACACCCGCCGAGCGCCCGGGGCGGGCAGGACGGTCCGCTCGCCCGGTCGGGTCGGCGCGGGCTCCGTCCCGGCGAGGTGCGCCGCCACGGTCGGGCGCGGGATGCAGGCTCGGCGGACGTCCTCGTGCGGCTCGGTGGAGGCAGTCCATGTCCATTGCCAGTCCCGGCCGCCGTCACACCGGCCGGGCCTTCGCGGTAGCGGCGGCGGCCGGCTGCCTGGTCGGCCTGGTCGGCGGCGGCTTCCGATGGTGCCTCGCGCACGCCGAGAGCCTGCGCACCTCGATCGTGGCGGCCGCCGGTCCGGGCCCCGCGGGAGTCCTCGTCCCGGTGGCGCTCACCGCGCTGGGGGCGGCGCTGGCGTGCGCGATCGCCCAGCGAGTTCCGCACGCGGCGGGCAGCGGGATCCAGCACGTGGAGGCGGTGTGGCGCCGCGAGTCCGAGGCGCACCCGCTGTGGCTGCTGCCCGCGAAGTTCTTCGGCGGCCTCGTCGCGATCGGCTCGGGCCTGGTCCTGGGGCGCGAGGGGCCCGTCGTCCACATGGGTGCGGCGATCGGGTCCGTGGCCGGCCGCCGTGCCCGGCTGGACCCCGGGGACGCCCGCATGCTGTACACCGCGCTCGGTGGAGCCGGCCTGGCAGCGGCGTTCACGGCCCCGCTGGGCGGGTTGCTGTTCGTCTGCGAGGAGGTGACCCGCTCGATCAGGCCGCGCCTGGTGCTGTTGACGCTCGTCGGCACCGTCAGCGCCGTGGTCTGCTCCCGGTTCATCGTGGGCGGCGGCGCCGTGTTCCCGGTGCCGGACCTCGTGGCCCCGCCGGTGTGGATGCTCGGGGTGTTCCTGCTGTTCGGCGTGACGGCGGGGGCGCTGGGAGCCGCCTACAGCGCGCTGGTCGTGGGGACGCTGGCCGCGTGCGACCGCCTGACCAGGGTGCCGCTCACGGCCCGGGCCGCCGCCATCGGAGCCGTCGTCGGAGCGCTGATGGCCGTCGACCCGCTGATGGCGGGCGGTGGCGACCCGCTGAGCGAGCGGCTGCTGGCGGGCGGCGGCATGACGGTGGCGGCGCTACTGGCCTACCTCGCCGTCCGCTTCGTGGCGGGCCCCCTGAGCTACGCGGCGGCGACGCCCGGTGGGCTCTTCGCCCCGCTCCTGGCCCTGGGCGCGCTGTGGGGGACGCTGGCCGAGGCCCTCGTGTCCCCGCTGCTGCCCGCCGGGGCGGCGAGCCCGGTGGCGTTCGCGGTGGTGGGGATGGCCGCCCTGTTCACGGGGGTCGTACGGGCCCCGCTCACGGGCGTCGTCCTGGTCGCGGAGATGACGAACGCCGGCGCACTCGCCCTCCCGCTCCTCACCGCGTGCTTCGCCGCGCACGTGACCGCGGACCGCTGGGGGAGCGAGCCCATCTACGACAGCCTGCGTCGGCGGATGCTGGAACGCCCCTGAGGGCACGCGCCGCACCCGTTCGGTTAGGGTTACCTTGCCTGAAGTGCGGGCGTGTAGGTTCGAGTTTCGGTGCGCCAGTGGCAGCCCGACGGGACGGAACGGGCAGGGACGCGGTGCGGGTACAGGTGCGAGACGGGGACCGGGACGGCGCGGAGCCCGCGAAGAGGCGTCGTGGATAAGATCGCGCTCACCGCCGGAGCCCTCTACGCCATCGTTCTGCTCCGCGCCGGAGGGACCTTCGCCATCGGGTGGCTCGCCGCGGCCGGCGCGCGACGGAGCAGGTTCGCCGGGCGGACCTCCTCGGCGAAGTTCCAGCGCGCCGAGCGGGCGATCCAGCGGTGGGGCGCGCCGGTGGTGGCCGTCTCCTTCCTGACCGTCGGATTCCAGACCGCCGCCAACTTCATCGCGGGCAGCATGCGCATGCCGCTGCGCCGCTACCTCCCCGCCCTCCTCGTGGGCGGAGCGGCCTGGTCGCTGATCTACGCGACCGCGGGGATCGGCGTACTCGCAGTGCTGGGAAGGCTCTTCGCCGAGCGGACGGCCCTCGGGGTGGCCGCCGTGGTCGTCCTCCTCCTCGCGGTGTGCGGGGCGGTGGTGTACCGCAGGCGGAAGGCCCCGCCCGCGTAACCCGGCTCATCCGGACGCGCTCCACCCGCCCGTGCTGGAATACGAGTCGAGCAGGTCCACCACGAAGACCAGGGTCGAGCCCGGCGGGATCAACGGCGACGGCGACTGCTTGCCGTAGCCGAGGCGCGGGGGAACGATGATCTCGCGCCGACCGCCGACCCTCATGCCCTTCACCCCCCGGTCCCAGCCCTTGATGACCTTGCCGCCGCCCACGGCGAACTTGTACGGCTCGCCCCGGTCCCAGGAGGCGTCGAACTCCTTCCCGGACGCGAAGGTCACCCCCACGTAGTGGACCTTGACCACCATGCCCGGCTTCACCTCGGCCCCGTCGCCGACGACCAGGTCCCGGACGGTCAGCTCCGTAGGGGCCTCACCCTCCGGAACGTCGACCTGGGGCTTCGTCAGTTCACTCATCGCATCCTCATCACTCTCCGGCGGCGGCCCCGCACGGACCGGCCGGTCATCCGGCAACCCCCGTGCGGCGAAGGGTCACGCTACCGAGAATGCCGATCCTTCGGCGCGCGCTGCTGGAGCGTGGTGCTGCCGGCCACGGACGTGACGATCACGAAGAAGAACAGCGGGATCGCGAACGCGCTGAAGAGGGCGCTGCGCCACAGCACCAGCCCCACGGCCGCGTGGACGACGAGCAGCACGAGGGGAACCGTCATCCCGATGACCGGCCGGCAGCCGCGCGCCACCAGCAGGAGGGTACGGCGCAGGTGGGGCGGGACCCGTCGGGCCTGCCACCACAGCCAGCCTCCCCAGCCGCCGACGAGCACGGCCGCGCACGTCAGGAAGGTGGCGAGGGCGTCCGCGCCGGCGGCGCCCGCACGCAGGTGGGCGGAGCCCAGCGCCACCGCGATCGATCCGGCGAAGGCGACCCAGCGGGAGCCCATGAGCGTTCCCCAGGCCATCTTCTCCAGGTTGTAGCGGCCGTGGCGGTCGTTGCGGTCGAGGGCGGCGGACTGGACGAAGCCCTCGGCGGCCCGGGTCCACGAGCCGGGACGGAGCCAGCGGCGGCGCAGCAGGAGCAGCGAGAGGTTGTTGTGGGCCGTGCTGTTGTCCGGGTCGAGCCGCAGCGCCCTCTCGTAGGCCTCCTGGGCGACGCGGTAATCGCCACTGTTGTGGGCGGTCACGCCGACCAGGACGTGCGTGTCGCTCTCCTCGGGGGCGAGCGCGACGGCCGTGCGGGCCGACGCGTGTGCGGCCCGCTTGTGCTTCCTGCGGACGCCGCGGTCCAAGACGATGCCGAGGGTGTAGTGGCTCGCCCAGAACTGCGGGGCGAGTTCGACGGCGCGCCGGGCGGATTCCTCGGCCCGCCCGTGCTCCTTCAGGGCGAGCAGGACGTGGGTGCGCAGCAGCCAGGCGCTCACCAACTCGGGTGCGACGCGCAGGGCGTGCTCGACGGTGGTGAGCGCCCGCTGTTCGTCGCCGAGGCGGTGCCGGCAGCGGGCGAGCAGCGTGAGGGCGGTGGCGTCGTCGGGGGCGCCGGCGAGGTGCTGGGCGGCGAGCGCGGCGGCCTGCTCGTGGCGCCCCAAGTCGAAGAGGGCGTCGGCCTGTTGCAGGGCCCGGCTCATCAGCTCTTCTTCCGGTCGCGGGGGAGGGAGGAGTGCGGGACCGGAAACCTCCGGGCCCTGGTGCCTGGAGGTTACGCTGCGCGGGCCGGCGAGGTGCTGGGCGGGTGGAGCTGGAGTACGGGCGGTGTCAGCGGAAGGCGGTGACATTGCGGGCGGCCCAGTCGGCGAAGGGGCGCGCGGCTCGGCCGAGGACGCGCTGGACGTCCGGGCTGACGCGCTGTTCCTCCGGGCTCGGGGAGCCGAGGATGTCCAGGGTGTCGTCGGCGAGTTCCGCCGGCATGCTCCGGGTCATGGCGGCCTTGGCCTCGTCGCGGGTGAGCTCGTGAAACCTCACGGGCGAGCCCAGCGCGGAGGCGAGGGCCCGCGCCTGCTGGCGCGGAGTGATCACCTCCGGCCCCGTCAGCTCGTAGGTGCCGCCGGTGTGCCGGTCGTCCAACAGACAGGCCGCCGCCACGGCGGCGATGTCCGTCGGGTCGATGATCGGCACCCCGACGTCCCCGAAGGGTGCGGCGACCACCTGATGCGCACGGACGGAGTCGGCCCACCACAGGGCGTTGGAGGCGAAGCCGCCCGGCCGCAGGACGGCCCACTCCAGGCCGGATTCCCGCAGCGTGTCCTCCAGCGAGCGCATCGCGATCCGCGTCGGACCGAAGGGCCTGGTCACCACGCCCAGCGTGGAGAGCAGGACCACCCGGCGGACCCCGTGGGCCGCGGCTTCGCCGATGACGTCGGCCGCGTCGGCCGCGTTGGCGTGCAGGTCGCCGGAGAGCAGGAGGAAGAGCGCCTTCGCCCCGGCGAGCGCGGGCGCGAGGCCCGTCGGCTCGGCCAGGTCGGCCACCACGTGGCGGACGCCCGGCGGCATCGCCGCCGTGTGCCGCGACACCGCCGTCACGTGCTGGCCCGCCTCGGTCAGTGCCCGCGTCAACGGTCGGCCGATGTTTCCGGTGGCTCCGGTTACCACGATCATGATCAGTTCCTTCGTCGTACGGTTCGCTTCTGGCCGTCACGCTAGGAGGGAGGCTTACTTTTGGTAAGGACATACCTCTGGGTAAGCTCATGGCATGGAGGGAAGCGCGCAGGACAGGCAGGGCGAGGCAGCGAAGCGGTATGACGTGTTTCACACCGACTGCCCCGCGCGCGACGTGGTCGACCACGTGACCAGCAGGTGGGGCATCTGGGTGCTGATCTCCTTGCGGAGCAGCGACCTCAGGTTCTACGAGCTGCGCGAGAGCATCCAGGGCATCAGCGAGAAGATGCTCGCCCAGACCCTGCGCGCGCTGGTCCAGGACGGCCTGGTCTGGCGGGCGGTCGAGCCGACGACGCCGCCCCAAGTCACCTACGGGCTGAGCGAGTTCGGCCGGGACATCGGTGAACCGTTGACGGAGCTGTTCGACCGGATCACGCGCCGGCTGCCGCCGCGCGACGCGGCTTAGCGCGCTCGGTTCCTCACCCCGCGCGGCTCGAACGCGGCCGGGCGCGGGACGACGGAAGCCGTACCGGAGGGAACCGATACGGCTTCCGTCGTGCTCCGGGCCCGCCGGATCAGGGCGTGGCGGGCGGGGCGGGCAGGAGGGGCCAGGTGCGCGACGAGAGGCGCATGGCGGACTCGGTGACCGCGGGATCGGCCGCCTTCTCCATCACCTCCTGGAGGAACGCGTGCGCCGCGGCCTCGTAGAGCTCGGTCGTCGACCGCAGCCGGGCGCCCAGGGCGTGGCCGCGCAGCTCGGCGCGCGCGTCGGCGGTCGACTCCAGCGCCCGCGCCCGCCCCGCGGCCGCGGCGGCGGCCTCCCTCGCGTGCACCAGACGGGCGCGCAACTCCAGGTGGGAGCGGTAGGAGTTGAGGTACGGGTGTTCCCGCAACAGCCCGAGCAGCAGGCCGATGCCTCCCGAGAGCAGCAGCAGGGCGACGAACATCCAGGTCACGGTGGTCGGTTCGAGGTGCAGGCTGTCCACGAGCGTCGGAGTCGGCCGCAGATCCCCGATTCCGGCGACGCCGTCGAGATCCGGGGAGAGCGGCTGCGGAACGCGGTGCCGGAAGACCAGTTTGGACCTCAGGTGGCCGAGGGCCCAGGCGGAGAACCCCCACACCGCGAGCAGGGCGACCGCGGGCAGTCCGATGCCCTTCGCCGACGCGGTCCCGGACCGGCTGCGCAGGGCGCGGCCGGCGAGGTGGGGGATGACCACCATGACGATGGCCGCCGAGACGGCCAGGGTGCCCGACAGGGCGTCCGACTCCGTGCTGCCCGCCCCGTGGAAGGGCTGGAAGGCGATCCAGTAGATCGGCACCTCCACGGCCGCGATGACCAGGGGCAGGGCCCACACCATCCAGCGCGGCAGGCCGGGCCGCGTCGACAGCCCCTCCCACAAGAGGGCCCGTTCGCCTTGGAGTTGCTGGTCCGCCTGCCGGTACGCCGGACGGGGGTCGGCCGGGTCGCGGCGGGAGTCGGCGCCGGCCGCCGGGGTGGCCGTCGGACTCGGATCCACCGACTGCCAGTCCTCGTCCTCCGGGCCGGGGGACAGCGCGTCCGGTTCTCCCCGGCCGTCGTCCGCGTCGTCCGCCCCGCCCCCGTGGGCCCCGGCCTTGCGGGCCCCGGCGCCGCGAGCCCCGGGGCCCGGCGCGTCCGCGTCCCCGCGCGCGCGGGCGTCCGTACCCCCGGCCCGGTCGGGATCGGGGTCGGGGTCGATGTCGCCGAAGCGGGCGCGCAGCCAGCGTTCCTCCAGCTCTTCCCGGACACCGTCCCGGAAGTGCTCCCAGCGCACGGCCCGGGCGGCGAGCCGGTCCAGCTGGGACCGGTTCCTGGTCAGCCAGCGCTCGCTCTCGGCGAGCTGCTCCTCGATCCTGCGCACCTCCTGCTCGTAGCCGGCGGCGGCCGAGACGGCGTTCGCCTCCTCCGTGTGCGCCCGGGCCGCCTCCTCCGCCGCGGCCGCGCTCAGCCGGCTGCGCACGAGGTCGCGCATGGCGGCCAGTTGGGCGAAGTAGGGCACCCGGTCCCCGCTGGCCAGGACCCAGGGGTCCAGCACGCCGGACTTGGCCACCTTGGCGCCGCGGCGGCGGGCCTCGCTCAGCAATCGGCGCTGGTCCGGGTCCTCGACGACGTAGGGCCGGCGCTGCGACCGGGTGGGCGCCGAGGTGCCCCGGGCGGCGCCCGCTCCGGCGTCGGGCCGGCGCCGGAACGGGCGGGCGAACCGGGCACGTCGGGGTATGGGGCCGGGATCAGCGCCGGTAGTCGTCGTGGACACGGGCCTTGGCCCTCCTCTCCAGGATCTCCGTCCAGAAGGCGTCGAACGGTTCGTACTCGCTGGGCTTGGCCTCGTGGCTCATGCCGTAGCCGACCGGGTAGAGGTCCATGCGGGAGAGCTCCGGCACCCCGCGGGGGCCGACCAGCTTCTCGACGGCGCTCGTCCGGGCCTCGGGGGTGGCGATGGTCTTGGAGTCCAGGTAGAACTCCGGGTCCGCCTGCTCGAAGTCGCTGACCACGAGCAGGGCCGCGCGCGCGTCACCCGAGGGGATCGCCTCGGCGGCGCGTGCGATGCCACCGAGGACGTCGGATCCGCTCTCGGTCTCCTGCGCGCACTTCAGCATCGTGCGGGCCGCGACCACGGCCCGTGCCATGGCCTCCTGCCTGACGGCCGCCACGTCGTCGGTGCTCTCGGCCGGAGGGTCGAGGTCGACGTCGTTGACCCGGCAGCGGGAGGCCTTCGACGAGCGGGTGATCGGCGCGAAGGCCATCGTGCCGCAGCCCTGCTTCTTCATGAACGGCACGATCGTCGCGTCGAGTTTGGCCTTCGCGTCGAACCCGTCCTTGGGCGAACCGGAGCCGGAGCCGTCCAGGACGACCGCGCACGGCGTGCTGACGGCCGCGGGCTTCTCGCTGGAGCAGCCGACCGCGGCGAGCAGGGCGCCCAGCGTGAGGGCGGCCAGCGGCAGGGCGGCGTGCGGCGGGCGTGGGCGCGGCCGCGCGTGGTGGGCCGTCATCGGATTCCCCCCTGCTGGTCGGCGGCCGGGCGCGGCCGGTGTCCGGTCGGGGCGCCCGCCCCGTCCCTCCTGGACTGCGTGTCGAGGATCTCCAACGCCCGGGCGACGGCGTGGGTGCGCGCGTGCGCCGGCGGGGACGATGCCGGGGTGCCTCCGGTGAGCAGCCACGCGTCCACGTCGTCCCAGGTGGCGTCGAGCGTGACGCGGCCCGGCAGCCAGTGCGCGGGACGGGCGGTGAAGGGCGGCTGGGCCGGTTCCCCCGCCGTCGCTCCTCCCGCCGCCGGCGCCCATGCCGGTGCCGGGGGCGCATCCGGCGTCCGGGCCTGCTGAGGGGTCCGGGCCCGCCCTCGTGCGCGGCGCGCCTGCGCGGCCAGCCGGCGCTCCTCGGCCCGGGCGGTCTGGACGGTCAGCCACACCGCGTCCCAGTAGCAGGCCAGCCGCTGGTTGGCCTCGTGGGTGAGGGCCGTGGCCCGGGCGCGGCACAGCTCGGCGTCGGCCCGCCAGCCCCCGACCGTCTCGCCGTAGCGGGCGAGCGCGGCCGGTGACGGCTCGGCCCGCACGTCGTACTGGGTCACCACGCGCACCGACTCCGCATGGATCTCGACGATCAACCGCCGCTTGTCGCGCAGCAGCCGGGAGCGCAACTGGCCGACCGCGCGCAGCGCGCCCGCCTGGGCCTCCATCACGAACGGGGTCACGATCTCCGGGAGTTCCAGGAGCACGCCCGGTTCCGGTGGCGGCAGCGTCGGCAGGAGGGGGCGCAGGCCGGGTGCGTCGAGCCGGCCGCGGCGCCGGGCCCGGTAGGCGGTGGTCCGCCCGAGCCGGGCCCGGCGCGCGGGTCCTCGGATCTGGTCCGTGGCGATCATGATGACGGATTCCCCCTTCTCCGCTGCCCCCGCTCCAGATGCAGGAGGGTAACCGAAGGAAAGCAGAAAGAGGGCCGTAATTCGACGGGTTCCCGGCCACCGACGTGCGCCACCCGAAGTCGACTGGTCGGCGCCCGGAAAACGACCGGATCATTCTCGGGAAGGGTTTGCGGTGGGCGGGTAATTCCGTTGATACTCGATTCCCGTCCACCGGGGGAGGGTGCGGTGCGCATCGAAATCAGCGGGACGCATTTCCCGCTGGAGACGCTCGGCCCCGGCCGGCGTCTCGGCGTCTGGTTGCAGGGCTGCCCGCTGGCCTGCGCGGGGTGCATGTCGCGGCACACCTGGGCGCCGGGGGGCGGCACGGGGTCGTCGGTGCGCGAGCTGCTCGACCTGTGGCGCGACGCGCTGGACCGCGGCGCGCAGGGCCTGACCGTCAGCGGTGGGGAGCCGCTCGAACAGGCCCGGGCCCTGGAGGAGTTCCTGGCCGGGGCGGACCGGCTGCGCGACGAGGCGGCGGGTGCCCGAGGGGTGCGGGACGGTCCGCGCCCGGACTTCCTCGTCTACACGGGCTACGAACAGGAGGAGTGGGACCCGCCCAGGCTACGGGCCCTGCGGCACGCGGACGCGGTGATCGCGGGGAGGTTCCGGATCGCCGAGCCGACCGGGCTCGTCTGGCGCGGTTCGGCGAACCAGCGGCTGCTCCCGCGCACCGCGTTGGGCCGGGAGCGGTACGCGCCCCACCTGGGGCGGCGGTCGACGGGCCGGGCCGTCCAGATCGTGGTGGAGCCGGGGCAGGAGCCCGGTGAAGCCCCGGCGGCCCACCTCCTGGGCGTGCCGGCCCGTGGGGAACTCGTCTTCTACGAAAGGTGGTTGGAGGGGAATGGGCTGCGACTCAGGGGGCGGAGCTGGCGTCCGTGAGGAGCCGGGCCATCTCGGGCCTGCGGGCTACGAAATGCACCGTCCAGTCGGGGTGTCGGCTCAACTCCTCCTGAACGGCCCAGCGCAGCCAGCGGGCGGCCTTGACGGGGGGAAGGCCGCCCTGCCCGGCACCGAGCAGGGGGAAGCAGATCGATGTCAGGGGCGGGTCGTAGGCGTCCCGTTCGGCGTTGGCGCGGGCGAAGACGGCCGCGACGGCGTCGGCCAGCGTCTGCGGGTCCACCTGGTAGCGGACGTCGTTGCCCAGGGGCCGGACGACGGCCGCGTGGTAGATGCGGCGGACCCCGCGATCCGCGAGGGCGCCCGAGGAGGTGGGGACGACGATCCCGGGCCGCACCGGCAGGCCGGTGCGGCCGTGGGCGCGCATCCAGTCGCCGAGCTCCCTGGTGAGCACGTCATCGGTGATCTCCCCGCCCGCGTTGCGCACCGCGGCGGCCCGGCGCAGCGCGCCCGAGACGGTGGGGCGGAAGGTCTTGGACATCTCCATGTGCGTGTTCTCGGAGGACACCAGGATGTCGATGTCCCGCAGCAGTTCCACGGAGGACACGTGCACGGTGATGCGCCGCAGCGTGGCCGCGGGCAGGGCCGGCCCGGCCGCGCGGGCGGGCGGATCGGGCAGCGCGCCGGGGTGCGCGGGAGCCGGCGGTCCCGCCATGGCCTCGCGGGCCAGCGCGAGGGCGGCGCCCGCGAGTTCGGCGATGACCTCTTGCTCCTGACCCCGGCGGAACCGCTCCGGCGTGACGCCGTACACGGCGGCCGCGGCCTTGCGGCGGTCCTGGGCGGGGGCGCCGCGCCGGCCGGGGAGCAGCCCGAAGGTGTGGGCGGCGGCCCGGCCCAGGGGATCGGCGCGCCGGCCGTCCGTGTCCTCGGACGCCGGGCCGGGTGCGGCGGCGAGCCGTCGTACGGCGGCCTGGAGCAGGGCCTCGATGCCCGCGGCCGCATCCGCCGCCTCATCCGCGGACCCGGCCGCGAAGCCGGCCGCGGCGGCGGCCCGTCCCAGGGCCTGCGGTCGGATGCGTCTGAGTGCCGCGAGGCCGGGTCGGCGCAGGGCGTGCAGTTCTTCCGTCAGGTGGGCGTGGGAGGGCAGTTCGGCGCCGGCCGGGGCCGTGGGGGACCGCTGGTCGGGCGCGGACGCGGGAGTCTGCGGGCTCATGGCCGACACGATAATCGCGGTTGCCGGACGGGAGGGCGGCCCGTACCGGGAATGGCCCGGAACGATCTGGTCTCATTGCCCGGCGCCGGTCGGACGAGCGGGATATGCGCACCGAATCCCTTCGACTCGCCGCCCCATGAATGCGGAATCAGTAAATCCGGAAGCACTAAACCCGGACCTGGTGAATCCGAACCCTTCGAATCGAGGCTCTTAGGGCTGGATGTCGCAAATGCTCCAGAAAATATCGTGCATTTATGCACTCACTCTCTTGAGGGGAGTCGGAAGTCATGACGACGCTGCCGCCCACGGAAGTGGACCCCGAGGGATTCGCCGAGGATTTCGCCTCCGGACCCGAGGAAACCCGCCGCGGACTCGACCGCGTACCCGCCTCGCTGAGCGAACGCCTCGACCTCACCGAGGTCCTCAGCGATGTCCGGCGCCCCTCCCAGGCGGTCGTCGCCCGGGTCAAGGACCGCGAGGCCCGCCACCGGGATCCCGCGGTCCCGCTGGTCATGAAGTGGTACCACCGCGCCTTCGCACCCGACCCCGAGGTGCGCCGGGTGCTGAGCGGGGACCTCGGCGGCCACGTCGTACGCGTCCTGGAGCACGGCACCGCCGACGGGCATCCGTACGAACTGCTCCCCTCCTACGGCGAGACGACCCTGGCCCAGTACCACGCCCGCCACCCCGGCCCCCTGCCCGCGGCCCTGGTCCGCACGGTGGTCGCCCACCTGCACGAGGCGCTGTGCGCCGCGCACGCGCGGGACGTCGTCCACCGCGACGTCACCCCGGACAACATCGTGGTGCGCACCCAGAACGAGGACCGCCTCGACCTGGTCCTCGTCGACTTCGGCGCGGCCGTGCACACCGGCGCGGACGAGGACTCCCCGCGCCGCCGGGACTGGAAGGGGAAGCCCCTCTACCTGGCCCCCGAGGCGAGCACGCACCGGCAGAGCGTCACCCCCGCCGCCGACTGGTGGTCCGTGGGGATGGTCGTGGCCGAACTCGCCGGAGGACGCCACCCCATCGACTTCCGCGGTGACGAGGAGGTGCTCGCGGAGATCGCCACCCACGACCCCGAACTCCCGCTGGTGAGCGACCCGCGGCTGCTGATGCTCTGCCACGGCCTGCTCACCCGCGCCCCCGAACACCGCTGGGGCGCCGACCACGTGGCCCGCTGGCTCGGCGGCGACTCCCCGCCGGTGGCCCCGCGCACCACCGGCGCCGCGCCCGAGGACCTGCCGCCGCGCCCCGCGGTCGAACCCTTCGCCTTCCTGGGCCGCGAGGTCGCCAGCACCGAGGAACTGGCCCGCCGGTTCGACCTGCAGTGGCGCGCCGCCGAAGAGCTGCTGCGCGACCGCCGCGGGCGCGACCGGCTGGTCGCCTGGCTCGGCCAGTTCGCCGGCGGGCCCGGCCGGTCCCCGCAGGACACCGAGGAACTGAACGCGCTGCGCGGTCTGCTCGCCCAGCCCCCGGACCCGCCGACCACGCTGCGCCTGCTCAACTGGATGGGTCCGCTGCTGCCCGCCTCCTGGCACGGGATCCCGCTGGACACCCTGGGCATCGCGGACTTGGAGCGGGACGCGGTACGGGGCGACGACCGCGGCCGGGAGCTGGTGGCGGCCCTGGTCCGGCACCGGCTGCTGCCCCTGCTGAGCGCCCGCCCCGGCGGCGAAGGGCTCGACGACGTACAGCGGCGCTGGCAGCAGTACCGGGAGAACTGGCGGGAGGCGACCGCGGACCTGTTCGTCCGCGGGGGCCCGAGCGACCGGAGGGCCGCGGCGAGGTTGCTGAACCGCACCGGAGACCTGGACGCCCGGTTGCTGCGCCTGGCCCGCGAACCGGAGGGCATGAGCGGCCTGCTGCTGCGCCGCACCGCCTGGGACCGGCGCGCCGGGGGCACCCCGCCCCCGTGGTACCGCGCGCTGCGCGCCGACCACGAGAACCCGCTGCGGCTGCTGGCGGCCCTCCTGCTGTCCGGGCTCGCCCGGCAGGAAGCCGATGCCCGGCGGGAAGAGCTGCGCGTCCGCGAACTGGAGCGGCTCTTCGCCCAGGAGCTGGACGCCCGCTCCGAGTTCCTGCGGCGGCTCGACCGGCCGCCGGCCCTGGGCTGGGCCCTGCTGGGGGCGACCGTGGCCACCGCGCCGTGGATGTTCGTCATCGGGCTGGCCGACCTGCTCGGCCGGGCCGACCAGCGCGACGTGGTCCTCGCCTGGATGCTCGCGCTGCCCGCGGCCGCGGCCGTCTTCGCGTTGGAGCTGTGGATCGCCGTCTACATCGGCCCGCACACCTACCACCCGGCGCGGTCCCTGGCGGGCCTGGTGATCCGCACCGGCGAGCGGCCCGCCCGCGGCGCCCGGTCCCGCGGCCGGCGCAGCGAGGCGGTGGGCGCGGTGATCCTGATCGCGCTGGGGGCGCTGGGCCTCTGGGCCGTCGCCCGGGCCCCCTGGGTCTGGCCCGCCGCGACCGTCGCCGCCCTGACGGTGTGGACGCTACGGCGCTGGTGGGAGTGGCGCCGCCGCACCCGGAACGCCCGCCGGGCCCGGACGCGCCGCCGGACCGCCCCGGCCGCCGCACCCGGTCCGCCCGTCGCACCCACCCGGAGGAACCGATGAGCTACGGCATGGCCTACCCCTCGATCTTCGAGATCCTGCCGACGGTCACCTACCCGACGCCCGCCACGGCGGGCTTCCCCGCGGCCACGGGCGTGCCGGGAACGAGCGACGTCCTCCACCACACGGCCGGCTCCCTGCCCCAGGGCCTGCCCCACGGCGCCCTGGCGGACGGCACGTTCCTCCAGCACGGCGCCTCGCACGCCGTCGACGGGGCCCAGGCGGCCGCCTCGCACGCCCTCGACGCCGCGGGCCACGCCCTCCAGGAACTCGTGGAGCCGGCCCTCGTCGCCCTGGGCGCGCTCAGCGGCGCCCTGTTCGTGGGACGCGCCGCGCTGGTCGCCACCCACGTGCTGGCCGCGGCAGCCGTGCGCGCCGCCGACGAGCAGCGGTGCCTGGAGCGCGGTCAGCAGATCGCCGCCGCCGCCACCGCCCAGTGGGAGGCGGCCGCGTTCGCGGCGGTACGGGCCAACGCGCGCCGCGCCGCGTTGTTGGCCCGGGTACGCCGGACGGCCTTCGCCACCCTGCCCGACACGCCCCCGCCGCCCCTCCCGGACCTGCCGCCGGCGCTGACCTGCAACGGCGCCCGACTCGGCGAGCTGCGTGTGGAACTGGCCCTGATGGAGCGGGCGTTGCGGGACGCGGAGGCGGCCCACGCGCGCTGGACGATGGAGCAGGCGACGCACGCCGCCAACGCCCCGGACGGCGAGGAGTGGCGCCGCCGCATGCTGGCTCGCCGCGAGGCCGCCGTACGAGCCCATCAGGCGGACCCGGTGGCGGCCGTGCCCGCCGCCCTGCCCCAGCCGCCCGCGGCCGACGGGCTGGGCCGGCCGGAGGCCGAGGAGTCGGGGGCCGAGCTGCTGGCCCTGCTGGAGCCGGGAGCCGATGCCAAGGACGCCGAGCTGGCCGTGGCGGCCGTACGGTACGCCGTCGAATGCGCCGCCGAGCGGCCCGCGAAGGCCCGCAGCCACCTGCGGGAGGCGCGCCGCTTCGTGACGGACGCCAACCGCGCGGTACGGGCCCGGCTCGCCGCGCAGGAGAAGGCCGCCGTCCAACTCGCATTCCTCCTCACCGAGGCACCGCCGGGCGAACCGGAGCTGACCCCGGCCGCCGAGGAGACCGCCCTGCTGCGCAAGGCCCTGGAGGGCGGGCGGTCGTTGACCCCGGACGAGCAGCGCGCGGTGGACCGGCGGGTGACGCAACGGCTCGCGGACCTGGAGGGCCGCTACACCCGGGAACTGCTCGGGCGGGCCGTCGCCCAGTTCGCCGCCCCGGCGGCCGCGGACGCCGGGGCGGCCGGCGGCGGCGCCGACGCACCCGCGTGCTTCGACCTGACCCCGGCCGGCTGGTGGCCCGGCCACTGGCTGCGGGTCACCGTGCGCGACGGCGGGACCGAACTGGTCACCATGTACGAGGAGCACCCCGGTCCGCGCGGCCCGGCGGACCTGGCCCTGGACGCCCGGCGGTGCCACGAGGCGCGCGGGCACCTGGAGGAACTGCGGGAGGCGGGGCGCCGGTGGGGCCTCGAACTACCGCTGTCCTTCACGGAGAGCGGGTCGGCCGTCCCCGGGGTGCGGGGCGGCGACGGTGCCGTCGTCCTGGAGATGGAGGACCCCCGGGAGCAGGAGCGGCAGCAGGAGCGGGAGCAGGACCGGACGGCCGCGGACCACCGGCCCGCAGGGCCCAAGGCCCGGTTCGTGACCGACGACCGCAGGAGGACGAGCTGATGGGCACCCCCGACCGCATGGTCAAGACGGCCGCGCCGCGCCAGAGCGGTCCGCTGTTCGTCGAGGAGCTGACCGGCACGCTCAGCGTGCACGCCCAGTACGTCCTGCACGGCAACATCCGGGACCAGTACCTGGTGCGCAGGCCCCGGGGCGACCGGCACGTCACCCTGTTCGAGATGCTGTGGAACTCCCTGCGCGGGCAGGGCTACCAGGCGCTCGTCGCCTACGACCAGATCTCGGGCTTCTGGGTGCTCAAGGCGACGGAGAAGGAACTGGTCGAGCACCTGCTGGCGGAGAGCGGACCGGACACCCTGGCTCGGATCGGCCGCCCGCACCGGCCGCCGCAACTCCAGGAAGCCGTACCGCTCCTGCACGAGCTCGTGACGGGCTGGGCCGACCGGCGCAAAGCGGCGCCGAACGGCGGGACCGAACCGGCTCCGCTGCGGGTCGCCCTGATCATCGACCACGCCGCACGGCTGACGGCCGACCCGGGCCGACTCACCGAGGCGGAACGGGACTTCTTCGTCGCCTGCCTCAAACTGGCCGACTCCGCCCCGCTCGTCCCCCCGAACCCGCTCACCTCGCTGCGCACCGCCGACCCCACCGGTCCCGAGCTGTTCAACCCGATCATCTGGCTCGCCGACGGCGAACGGGACCTGCCGAACTGGCTGGTCTCCGGCAGCGAGCGGATCCGTACCATCGCCGTCCCCGAGCCCGACGCCGACGAACGGCGCCGCATGGCCGTGCTGTTGGAGCGGGAGCACGCCGAGGCCGCGGCGGCGGCACGCCGGGGCGCGGACGGGCCCGCGATACCGGAACTCGGTACGGGGGAGGGCCGACCCGGGGAGGCCGGGCTGCGGGACGCCTCGGCCGCGGACGCCTTCGCCCGGGCCGCCGCGGGCCTGAGCCTGCGGGCGATGCGGGAGAGCTCCCGCCTGGCGTTGGCCCGCCGCATGCCCTTCACGGCGATGCCCGACGCGGTGCGCGTCTACCGGCTCGGCGTGGAGAAGAACCCGTGGCGGCGCGAGGAGATCCGGCAACGGATCAGCGCGGGGGAGCGGCAGATCCCCGCCCGGGTCCTGGGCCAGGAAGCGGCCGTCTCGATGACGCTCGCCATCCTCAAGCGGGCGGCGCTCGGCCTGTCCGGAGCCCAGGCGAGCACCCCCGGACACCGACCCCGCGGCACCCTGTTCTTCGCCGGACCGACCGGAACGGGGAAGACCGAGCTGGCCAAGGCGGTCGCCGCGGTGCTCTTCGACAGCGACCAGGCCTACCTGCGCTTCGACATGAGCGAGTTCTCCGCGGCGCACTCCGCCGACCGGCTCGTCGGCGCGCCACCCGGATACGTCGGCTTCGAGGCGGGCGGCGAACTGACCACGGCGGTGCGCGCGAACCCGTTCCGGGTGATCCTCTTCGACGAGATCGACAAGGCGGACAAGGGCGTCCTGGACAAGTTCCTCCAGGTACTGGAGGACGGGCGCCTCACCGACGGCCAAGGAGTCACGACGTACTTCAGCGAGTGCGTCCTGATCTTCACCTCGAACCTCGGGGTCCAGCGGACGGATCCGGTGACCGAGGAGCGGAAGTGGATCGTCGAGCCCGGCACCCCCTACCTGGAACTGGCGCGGCAGGTGAAGAAGAACGTCAAGCACCACTTCGAGGCGGTCGTGGGCCGACCCGAGCTGATGAACCGCATCGGCGGCAACGTCGTGGTGTTCGGATTCATCACCGAGGAGACGGCCGGCCGGATCCTCGACCTCCAGATCGGCAACATCCGGCGCCAGCTGGCCGCCGAACACGGCCTTCGCCTGGAGCTCGCGCCCGAGGCCCGGGCCCAGTTGGCCACGTACTGCACCCGGGACCTGTGGAACGGCGGTCGGGGCGTCGGGATGGTGCTGGAGACGCACCTGCTCAACCCGCTGGCCTGCGAACTGTTCGACCGGCCCGGGGCGGGTGCGGGGGCGACGGTACTGCTGCGAGGGGTCCGCGAGCGCGAGGACGGACAGGTGGAGATCGAGATCGAGACCCTGGCGGGCGAAGGATGAGCCGGCCCGGGTCCGATGACGGGGGAGACGGGTGGGGCGAGGACGAGGACGACTGGGAAGAGGTGTCGCCGATCATCCCGGTGCGGCCCCGTCCCGTCCCGGGGCCGGTCGTGGCGCAGCCGCGGCCATCGGCCCCCTCGGCCTGCCTGCCCGCCGTACTGCGCTTCCTGGAGGTCCCGCTGACCCTGACCGTCGTGCCCGGTACGGTGGCCGGGCTGGGCCGTGACCCGAACTGGGCGCCGGGCACCGCCGCCGCGCTCGCCCACCACCGCACGGTCTCGGGACGTCACGCGGGGGTGGCCGTCGCGGCGGACGGGTCCGCGACCGTCACCGAGGAACTGCCGGGCGCGGTCAACGGCACCCGGCTGAACGGAACCGACCTGGTGGCCGGTCGGCCGTACCCCCTGACCGACGGGGACCGACTGCGCCTGGGCCCCCGGATCAGCTGCACGGTCAAGCTGGGCCGCGGCGCCTAGGCAGTGTCTGACGGCTCTTGCCCCGGGTGGTGGATCTGTTGCCGTTGTGGGCATGAGTCGGTCATGGTGCGTCGGCATGAACTGACGAATGCTCAGTGGGAACACATAGCTCCGTTGCTGCCTGAGACTGGCGGGCCGGGTGGTCGTTGGGCGGATCACCGGACCGTCGTCAACGGTGTCCTCTACCGGACACGGACCGGCATTCCATGGCGTGACCTGCCCGAACGCTACGGATCCTGGCAGACCGTCTATGGCGGCCGCGCGCGCCTACTACGAGCTGCACGGCACCCTGGCCGCCCCGCGGAACGCCAGCGCCCTGGACAAGGCCGTCGGGCAGTGGCTGACGAACATCCGGCGCCCCGGCGGGCTCGGGAAAGACCCCGAACGCGCCCGACGGCGGGCCGACGCACTCGCGGCCATCGATCACGACTGGAACCCGCGGGAGGTGGGGTGGACCGTCGACTGGCAACGCCAGTACGCCTACCTCACACAACTCCTCGCAGAGGGGGCCCGGATCGCCGACGTCGTGCCCGGAGTCACCCGGCACAGCGAGGACATCGGACGCTGGCTCACCACCCAGCAACGGGACTTCAGCAAACTCAACACCGAGCAGCAGCGACGGCTCGGCAAGCTCGGCGTGAAGAAGGCTGTCCGGGCACGGAAGGCGCCCGCGAAGGCCACTGCGGCGGCTGGGCCGGGCAAGGGCGGCGAGGCGTTCCAGAGGGGCGTGGAGGCGCTCGCGCAGTACACCGCACGGGAAGGTCGGCTGCCGGGGCGCGACATTATCCAGGTCCTGGCCGACGGGACCGCACACCGCACCGGGATCTGGCGCGCCAACCAGAAGCAACGCCGTAACCACCTCGACCAGACACAGCTCGCAGCCCTCGCCGAGACGGGTGTGGAGTGGGCCCGCCCTTGACCACCAGCTCCAGCTCCAGCTCCAGCCGCCGAAGTGCCCGCTGGCTCGGTCCGGCAGGCCCGGATCAGGCCGCGTACCCTCG
The DNA here is from genome assembly GCF_055565515.1 of Streptomyces sp. NPDC028419. NCBI lineage: Bacteria > Bacillati > Actinomycetota > Actinomycetes > Kitasatosporales > Streptomycetaceae > Streptomyces > Streptomyces sp. NPDC028419. The sequence goes on from NZ_JBVHUE010000026.1 coordinate 129,928, forward strand.
GCTGCGTGCCTCGCCATTCGAAGAAGCCCCGCCAGCTGGTCGCCGACGGGCGCGTGTACATGTGGACGATGCGCCACAGCCACCAAAAGGACCACGACGGCCGGTCCCTAAACTGCCGCCACATCCTCACCCTGACCCCGCAGCCAGCCGACACCGGCGGCCCTCTGCACATTGCCTTCGCCGACGGGCCAGGCCGATACGTACCAGGCGGGGCCCCCTTCGGCTCCGGGGACGTGGGCTTCACCCAGGGCACAGCCCTGAACCTGCACGAGCCCGGCGCCGTCCGTGCCCTGCTCGACGTGGCGCTGGCCAGCGGGTGGCAGCCGGGAGAGCGGCAGGCTATTGAGGTCGACGGCTGGCCCCTACTGGAAGCGGCAGCCACCCAGCGCGCCGGAGAGACACGCGTTGCGGGCCCGCAACTGGCCACTCCCCTACACCTGGCTTCATTGTTCCTCGGACCAGCCCCCGTCGCGGTGATCAAACTTCGGTGAGACTGGTCAAACTCCGTTGAGACGCGACAGCTGTGGATGTCGTGGCTACGCGGCGGGACCGGGTGATGCCGAACGATCGACGGCCAGTGCGGCACCTCGTGCGAGGCCGAGGCCGCCCCTGTGGCCGGGCCCGCCTCCAAGAGGGCCAAGGCCAGCGCGGTGACGTCGAGCGCGCTACGGGTGCGCGCCACCTCCCGTACGAGCCGGGCCGCGATCCCAAGACGATGCGTGCCTATCTGAACGGCGAGCGGACCCCTGGCGAGTGATGCGAGGGTCCGGATGCGTTCGTACCATTCTTGTCCTACTGCCGTCAGCGCCCCCAGGGGCGTTTCAAAGTTGTGGTGATCACGTGGACCGGCTGGTCAGGCAATGCCCAGGAGGTCGAGCGGGCGGGTGAAGGGCTCGTAGGAGGAGTGTCGGAGGCCGGCGGCGATGTTGTGGTGCCCGGCGGCGCGGAGGGTGTTGATCGCCAGGTTGCGCAGAGTGGCCATGTGCTCGGGGCCGTGGCCGGTGCGGATCTTCGAGGCGTCCTCGCGGAAGGTGGTGTCGCGGACGAAGTGCAGTCGGTTCTCGATGGTCCACTGCGAGCGGGCGAGCTGGCCGAGCCGCTGGGGCGAGGCCTGATGGGAGGTCAGGTCCGTGATCGCGTAGATGATCTGGCGGCTCACGGTGCCGGTCACGATGTCCGTGCGGTGACGCAGGTTGCGCACGGCCTGGGCGGTGTGGGGGAAGTCCAGGGGGAGGCCGGTGACCGTGAGGGCTCTGGTCGCCCGGGTCTCCCTGCGGCCATGGCCGATCTCGCGGTCGTAGCGGCGTGCGGTGACGTCCTTCCAGGGCAGCGACCGCAGCCTGCGGTGTAGTTCGGGCTGGTTGGCCTTGACTACCAGCAGGTAGTGGGCCTTCTTCTCCTCCACCAGGAAGCGCGCGTGACTGCGCTGGGCGTGCAGGGCGTCCGCCGTGACCGTGACCCCGGTCAGGTCGTAAGGCGCCAGCAGCGCGGCGAAACAGGTGATCTCGTTGGTCTTGTCGGGAACCCGCAGCTGGGTGACGGTCCGGCCGTCTCCGGTCATCGCGGCCAGCAGGTGGGCGGCACGGCGCCGCCGGGATCGGTGCCGGTCAGGTCGGCCAGGCCGCCGGGGCAGACTTGGCCGACGACCCGCCGGATCGTGGCGGCGCTTGGTGCCACCCGCACGCCCATCGCGCCCACCGCGCGGGCGCCGAGCCGGGCCAGAGCGTGCTGCGGAGCGTTCGCGGACCACTGTCCGATGGCCGCGTACGACCGCGCGCCGGCGATCACCGCCGAGGCGGCAACCAGCAGCACCGCCACGAACGGGTGACGCACCCCTCGGCGCCGACGCGGATCAGGCAGCAGCCGCAACCGCTCCACCAGCGACAATCCCGCCACACCCTCCAGAGCAGGCGACTTGACCAGACAGACGGTGGCAGACTGACGGCACATCGAAACTCCGGTGGTTCAGGGCGACTTGGGAAGGTCACCCCGTCCAACTGGAGTTTCGTTGCGTTCGTGACGGGCCAGCCCAGACTCACCGCGCCGCTGTGGCCTGCAGACTCACATGATCACCGGGACTTTGAAACGCCCTGTCCTGGCCCCAGGCCGACCGCTATGATCTCGACGACTCCGTCCGCGAGATCACCCTGCCCGGAACCATCGCCCACTACGTGATCCTGCCCGACCTGCCCGTTCCCCACCTGTGGGTGCTCGCCGTCTTCATCCCCTGACCGCCGCTGCCCGGCTGCCTGACATCCGAGGCGCCGCTGGTGGCGATTCCGCAGAGCGATTGCTGCATTCGCGCAGGCAGGCGAGCCGTACGTGGTTACGGCAACCGACCGTTCGCCCGGGATCAGGTGAGGTCGAGAACACCCCTGCGGACGGCCTCCGACACGGCTGCCGCCCTGTTGTCGACCTCGAGTTTGCGATAGATGCGGACGAGATGGGTCTTGACGGTGGCCTCGCTGAGGAACAGTGCCTCGGCGATGGCCCGGTTGCTGTGGCCCTCCGCCACCAGCCCGACGACCTCGATCTCACGTCCGCTCAACTCGTTTTCTGGGCTGACCACTTGCCCGACGAGTTCACCCACGATCTCCGGCGCCAGTCCCACGGAGCCCGCGGCGGCGGCCCGGACGGCCCGGAACAGGTCCTCGGGTGGCCCGGCCTTCGGCACGTAACCGCGCGCCCCGGCAGCCAGCGCGCGTACGACATCGGCCCGTCCGGCGTAGCTGGTCAACATCACCACCGCCACGCCCGGCGCCTCGGTCGCGAGCCGCCGGACGGCCTCGATGCCGTCGATGCCGCCGCCCGAGCCCCCGAACCGGAGATCCATCAGCGTGATGTCCGGCATCAACTGCGAGGTCAGCCGGACGGCTTCCGCGCCGCTGCCAGTTTCGGCGATCACCTCGAGACCGGGTTCGCCTTCCAGGAGCGCGCGCAGCCCGGCACGTACCACGGCGTGATCGTCCGCGATCAGCACGCGGAGCTGTCCGGCGGTCATCCGGCGGCCGCCGTGGGGGCGGGCGCGACGGCATGCCGGGGCCGCGCGGAGACGGTGGCCCGGACCGTCGTCCCCCGGCCCGGCGCGCTGCTGACGTCGAGGTCACCGCCGTGTTCGCGAAGGCGGGCCCGGGCGGCGGGGAGCCCGAAGCCGCGACCGGGCAGCGAGACGCGCACGGAGACCCCGGTCAGGTCGAATCCGGTTCCGTCGTCGGTCATTTCGAGCTGAACCTCGTTCGGCTGCCAGTGGAGGGTGACCGTGACGTTCACGGCGCGGGCGTGTTCGCGTACGTTCGCCAGCGTGCTCTGCGCGACCCGGAACAAGGCGGTGGCGGCGTGCTCGTCGAGGGCGGGCCGGTGCTCCCCGACCGATCTGAACCGCACCCGGGCCGCGGTCCCGTCCACCTGGGAGCGTACGCACAGCAGCCGCAGCGCGCCGTCCAGGCCGGTGTCGGCGACGGTGGACGGGGTGAGGTCCTGGATCATCCGCCGGGTCTCGGCGATGTTGACGCCGAGTCCGTCGGTCACGGCGCGGACGCGGGCGCGTGCCGTGTTCGGCTTTCGGTCCCAGTCGCGTTCTGCGGCTTGGAGCAGCATCAGGCTGCCGGCCAGTTCCTGGGCCAGGGTGTCGTGCAGGTCGCCGGCGATCCGAGCGCGCTCGGCCAGTGCGCCCGCCTCGCGCTGCTGGGTCGCCAGGATGTCCCGAGTGCCTTTCAACTCCTCGACGAGTGCCTGGCGTTGAGCAGCGTCCCGCTGTTGGGCCCGGTAGAGGGCAACGGTTCCCCAGACGGCTGCCACGGGGACCAGGAGGGCCTCCGGGTCGAGGCCGTCCATGGACCGGATCAGCGCTCCGACGAGGACGCAGGTGATCGCGACGGCTGCGAGCACGGCGGTGCGGCGGCCGAGTACGCGCAGGGCCGCGCAGGCGAGCGGGACGGCACACCAGACGTAAGCGGTCGTCAACGGCGGCGGTGTGCGGAGGAGGAGGACGGTCCACAGCAGGAGCAACGTCGGAAACCAGGCGTGCCGACCGAGCGGGCCGAGCCGGTCCCACCAGGCCAGGCCGCCCGCGTACGCCAGTGCCAGCAGCCCGCTGACCGTCACGATGTCCCAGCAGAGCGGTTCGTTGAGCTCGATGAGCCGCACCACAGCGGCACCGACGACCAGGAAGAACACAAGATGCGAGACGTGTTCCAGGGTGGGCCGACCACCGCGAACGGCCGGCGGAACGCGGATGGGCACGGCAGATCCCCTCGGGCGGACTGGTCCGATCGGACAGGTCCTCGAGTCTATCGACCGTCTGTATGGGCCATGTCAAGAGCGGTCCAGCCGATCCGTCCGGTGTGGGCGCGGGCGGATCGGCTGGGCCACCGCCGGTCAGCTGCCCGGACGCAGCCCCGGCCAGCCGGGCGTGGGCTCGCCCTTCACCTCGCCGAAGTAGAGGGCGAAGGTCTGCTTCCAGCGTTCGACCTCGGCGCGGTCGGCCATGAACCGGGGGAAGCCGTCGATGTGCGCGTTCGGGTACTCCCAGATGGGCTTCAGGCCCGCCGGGGGCATCACGTCGGTGCGTACGGACCACCCGTTGAAGGAGGCCTGCTGGGTGGCGGTCGAGAGCTGCCAGTTCAGGTAGAGCTTGGCGGCCGTCGGGTTGCCGGCCTGCTTGAGGATCGCCGCCCGCTGCCCCCAGGCCATGAAGGGGTGACCGTCGGCGACCACCCACTTGGTGGGAGACGTGGCCCGCGGGACGAGCGAGCCGGCGGTCCCGATGCCGATCGCTTTCCCCCCGCCGGAGACCGCCTGGCCGGGGGAGTGGGTGCCCCGGGCGAACTGCACGTCCTGGGCGGCGAGGGCGGCCACCCAGTCCCAGCCGTACTGCTCCGCGTACAGCTTGTAGAGGTAGAGGACCGCGTCGTCGTCGTGGGGGTACGAGGACGCGATCCTCCCCTTCCACTTCGGGTCGATCAGATCGAGCGGGGTCCGCGGTGCGTCCGAGCCGGCTGCGGCGACGCCGTACAGGAAGCTGAAGCCGATCGCGCCGATGGCGACCCAGGCGCCCTGCGGGTCCTTGAAGCCGTCGTGGACCTTGGAGAAGCCGGCTGGCTTGTACCGCAGCAGCCGGCCCTGCTCCTTCCAGCGCGTGAAGTCCTGCAGCGTCTGCAGCTGGACGACGTCGGGTACGAGGGTGTCGGTCGCGAACTGGTTGTCGACGCGGACGTCGTGGTACTTGCTGTAGTCAACGATCAGCTTCAGATCGATCTCGGGGAAGCGGTTCAGGAAGGCGGCCTTGGTGCCGTCCTGCTGGGTCGCGGTGTCCCCGCCGGCGTAGAGGACGAGCCTGCCGCCCTCGGCGAGCGCGGCCCGGTACAGCTCGTCGAGCGTCCGGCTCTCTTCGGCGCCGGTGCCGGTGCCGGTGGCGCTCCGGGACTCGGCCGCAGGGGCCGCGTTGGCACCGACCGTGCTGAGAGCGCCGAGACCGAGGGCGGCTCCGGCGGTGAGGACACGTCGTCTGCTGAGGAAGCTGGACACTCTGGGGGACCTCTCTGATGGGGCGGACCTGCGCGGTTCTCGGCGCGGTGGCTCGTGGTGATTCTGGTTCCGCCGGGAGCCTCCCCGCGTCGTCCGTATGGATCGAGAAACGTGCGTGAGGTGGAACCCGCGTTCAACCGAACGGTTGAACAGTCCTTGCCAGGTCCGGGGTTGACGTCACCTCAGGTCGGGGAGCGGCAGGTGCAGCCGCCAGACCGTCTACGCGATCACGGACCTGACCTCGCATCAGGCCTCGCCCCAGCGGCTCGGCCGGCTCGCCAGGTCACAGAACCGGCTCCACTTCGTCCGCGACACCACCTTCCGCGAGGACGCCTCGAAGATCCGCACCGGCCACGGGCCCGAGAACATGGCGACACTGCGCAACCTGGCGATCAATACGCTCCGGCGGCACGGGCACCACAACATCGCCGCCGGCCTCCGCCACGTCTCCTACGACCCCTTCAACAGGCCGCTGGACCTGCTGAACATCCCCTGACAAGGCCATCTACATGATCACCGGAACTTTGAAACGCCCCTGCACCACAGCCCAGCAGACTGGCCGTGCTCCTGACGTGAAGTCAGGGCACGGCCAGTTCCGGTGCCGGGTGCCAGCGAGCCCGGGTGGGGCTCACCGGCGACAGGTTCCGGCTACTTCCACACCTGGTAGTCGCTGCCGTT